>JAJEAZ010000458.1 GCA_022824105.1 Alphaproteobacteria bacterium | reverse complement strand
CTCTCGGTCATCATGCGCCAGTCGGAGATTTACGGCTACCGCCCGGAAGGCAGCAATCCCTGCGCCGGCATCCGGCGCTACCGGCGCAAGGGCCGGGAACGGTTCCTGTCGGAGCCGGAGCTTCGCCGCCTCGGCAGCGTGTTGGACGGCCAGGAGGCGCGCTATCCGCGTGAGACGGCGTTCATCCGCCTTCTGCTGCTGACCGGTTGCCGCAAGGGCGAGATCGCGACGCTCGCCTGGTCCGACTACCGGGAGGGGCGCCTGTTCCTGCGCGACGGCAAGACGGGTCCCCGAACGGTCTGGCTGTCCTCGCCCGCGCGGACCATTCTCGACGGGCTTCCCCGGCAGGGCCGGTGGGTGTTTCCCTCGCCGCGGCAGCGAGGGCCGGTATCCGTCACGGTCTTCGACCTCTTCTGGAGCCGGGTGCGGAAGGAAGCCGGACTTGCCGATGTGCGGCTTCACGACTGCCGTCACACTTATGCCAGCATCGCCATCATGGGAGGCGAGACGATCACCGCGACAGCCCGGCTGCTCGGGCACAACGACGCGCAGACGACGCTGAAATACGCTCATCTTTCCGACAGTTCGGTCCGGGAGGCCACCGATGCCCTCGCCGGCGTTCTCGGGGGCTGAGCGATGCCGGAACGCAGGAAGCTGACCGACGCCGGCATAGCGAGGCTCCGGGCGCGAGCGCGCGAATATACGGTCTGGGACACGCAGGTCGCCGGGCTCGGCGTGCGCGTCCGTCCCACCGGGAGCCGGACCTTCATCTACCACCGCAAGGCCGGCGCCGGCGTCCGGAAGATGTCCTTCGGCCCGGCCCTGCTCGGCAAGGTCGAGGACGTGCGCCGCGAGTGTCTTGCGGCGGCGTCGGGGGCGGGCGGTACGGACAGCGCAGTCGGCAAAGCAGCGCCGCTTTTCGGGGATTTCGTCGCCGGGTGCTGGAAGGCGGACCGCTTCGAGCGCTGCAAGCCCTCCACGCGGAGGGTCTTCGCCGGCCTGCTGAGACGGGAGCTGCTGCCGGCGTTCGGTACCCGGCGCATCGACCGGATTACCCACAGCATGGCGCTGCGCTGGTTCGAGGCATACAGCAGGACAGCGCCGGGCGCGGCCAATGCCGGCCTCAACCTGCTCGGCAACATACTCAACCATGCCCGCGCGCTCGGGCATGTCGAGGCCAATCCGGTGAGCCGCCTCAGGCGCAATCCCGCAAGGAAGCTCACGCGCTTCCTGTCCCGCGAGGAGATCGCCCGCCTTCACCGTGTCCTCGACCGCCGCGCAAATGGCTCCGCCTCCGAAGCGCAGCAGGCCGATATCGTCCGCCTGCTGCTGCTCACCGGCTGCCGCAAGAACGAGATCATGCGTCTGCGCCGGGAGGAGGTGAAGGAGGACCGGATCGAACTCGGCGACAGCAAGACCGGTCCCCGGACTGTCCTGCTCAATGCCCCGGCGCGGGAAATCCTGCGGCGGCGCATGGCGCAGGGAAACGGCCCCTGGGTGTTTCCGTCCGTCAGGGACCCGGCCCGGCCTCGAAGCCACTCGCTTGACCTCTGGTACCGGGTCCGGGACGAGGCCGGCATCGGGGAGGTCCGTCTTCACGACCTTCGTCATACGGTAGCCAGCCAGGCGGCGATGAACGGCGTTCCCCTGCCCGTTGTCGCCCGCCTGCTCGGCCACAGCAATGTCGCCATGACCATGCGTTACGCCCATGTCGGCGACCGCGAGATCGAGGCGGCCGCCGAACGCGTCGGGCGGCACATCGTCGCCATCATGGCCGGACGCTCGCCGTGATGGAGACGACGCCTATGGACCAAGGCGCCGTCGCGCTTGCCATTCATTGACGGACCACAGGCAACCCAGCGCCGGTATATTCCACCGATGCCCGGGACCTCACTGTTGCATGGATGCAACATCATTTGGAAATCAACGGTCGGTGGCAATCGGCGGATTGTGCCCGGAGAACGGGCGAGTAGGATAGCCGCGCCGTCCACTTCCGGGCGGCCACAGACAGGAGTCAGGAATGAAAAAGTCGTTTCTGAATACCGGTCGCAGAAGGGGGATTATGGGAAAGGGGGCTTGCATTCGATAGTCACCGGCGGGTTGAAGGAAGACGGTTCCGGCACCGTTCATGCGCTTGCGAGGCAGGACATGTGGTCCGAATGCAACACTGGATAAAACACTCCCTGCCCACTCTATCCGTGTCCCCTCGATCCGGGGTCGCCGCAATGCAGGAAATGGTGTCGCGCATCCGTCTTCAGACGATGGACGTCGTGACGATGGCGGTGAACAGCACAGCCGCCATGACATAGACAGCCTCCCGGGTGCTTCTGAACTCCTGCAGGAAGTTGAGCTTCATCATCCGCGACAGGGCGAGGTCCTCGTCCTGCCGGCGGTTGAACCAGGCCATCGCCTCCTTGATGCGGTCGAGGCGCTCGTCGGCGGTAAGTTGTTCCCTCGCCCCGGACCGTTCGTCCGCCATCGGCCATCCTTCCGCATGTGCGTCGGGAATGAAGCAATGGGGGAGTATATCCGAAAGAATGGCCGGAGCGGCGAACCGCCCCGGCCACCTGCCGAGGGAGCGTTGCAACCCGTTCCCGCGGCGACCGGCCGGGGCTGAAAGGAGGTAGGGGATCTACCCGTCCTGGCCCCGGCCGACCCTTCAGGCAACTTCGCTCAGAAGCCGATGGCGATGCCGGTCACGAAGGCGGTGCCGTCGATCTCGCGACCGCTGGCAAGGCTCTTCTCGGCCATGAAGATAGAGGTCTTGGAGGCGACGCCCGGCCCGAGCGTGTAGGACAC
>JAJEAZ010000733.1 GCA_022824105.1 Alphaproteobacteria bacterium | reverse complement strand
AGCCGGATGACCCGCGCCGTGCGGTCGATGTCGTCCCATTGCAGGGTGAGGACCTCGTCCGAGCGGCAGCCGGTCAGCATCAGCAGGCGGATCGCCGCGATCGCGGAGGGCTGCATCGAACGCTTCTTCTCGAAGGTCTTCAGCACATCGCCGATGCGCCGGAACTCGTCGGGCGTCAGGAAGCGCTCGCGGGGCGTGTCGCGGTAGTGGCGGACATGCCGGCAGGGGTTGCTGCCGGGCGGGACCATCTCCCAGCTCTCGGCCAGCGAGAACATCTTCGAGAGCACCCAGATCGTCTGGTTGGCCGCTGCCGGCGTAGAGCGCAGCCCGTGGTGGAGCTCGCCCGCATCCTCGGGCACGACATCCTTCAGCGCCTTGCTCCCCAGCGCCGGCAGGATGTGGCATTCGATGGCGATGCGGTAGTTCTTCGCCGTCCTCGGCTTGCAGCGCGCCGCGACATGGTTCTTCAGGCAGAGTGCCGCCAGGTCGGCGACGGTCGGCTCGGGCGCCGGCTCCGGCGGCCTGGGGTCCTCGCCCCGCTTGATGCGGTCGATGGCCGCCGCCGCCTCGCGGCGGCGCTCCTCGACGGTCTTCACGCCGGCCGGCCCGAGCGTCGCCCGCTTCAGGCCCGCCGGCCCCCGCGACTGGACGATGTAGAGCTTCCGCCCGGTGGCATGGACCCTGACCCCGAAGCCGGCGAGGTCGCGGTCCCAGAAGATGGCGTCCTTGCCGCCGGGCCTGAGCCCGTCCACAATCCGCTTGGTGAGCCTGAGGGTGCTCCGCTTCGGCATCGTCGTCGCGCCTCATTGGAATCGCCCGCGGACCAGTCATCAAACCGTAAGCGAGCGGCATCAAATGGGCGGCGATTGAAGGCGATGAATGGCGGGAAGTCAAGGGGTCGCAAAGTGGAGAGGATAGAAAAATACCAAACATTACGGTGACTTATCAAACGGCAGGCGCCCAACGGCGGACGATGACGGGGAATGGCTATGGCTTTATGCGACCCCGGAACAAGTCCGGGCATGACGAGGAGAGGGTCGGGGCGTCGAGCGTCGATTCGAGTCCCGATTCCACCGGACCTTCCGAAACCCGGTTGAATCCCGGCCATGCGCCGTGTCCGTCAAAGCTAAACCGGACAGCAGTGGACTTGTTCCGGGCATGACGAGAAGAAGATATGAGTCCCAAGTCGAGGCCGTTGGTATCACCCGGTGTTTTCATTTTTTGTTCGCGGATGGGCTTGACATTTGGCGGTATGGTGTAGAATGAAAGTAGAGAGAGGCGGCTTCCGGGGCCGCCTTTCGGCTTTTCTGCAGAAAGCAACGGCTGGGGGCCGCGAAAAAGACCCCGGCGGGAACCGACGGGCGAGGTGCGTCCGGCGTCTCGCGCGCGCAATCAGGCGCGCGAGCCGCGCCGCCGCGATACGCCCGCCCGCGGCCCCGCGCGCACGCCCGCGCAATGACGCGCGAAACAGGGACACCCGTCCCGCCCTTTGCCTGGAAGGAGGCACGCATGACCGCAACCGACCCTCGCCCCGAACTGGCGGCGATGCTGGCCGCAAGGCTCGGCCCGCCGCGGGAGCCCTGGCCGCGCAGCCCGGCGGAGACGGCCCCGCATGACAAAACATGACATTTCCCGGAGGACCGCATGACGGAACATGACAAAACATGACATTTCCGCAGGGGTCCCTTTCGACAAGCACGAGACAGGCTCTCGATACGGGGCTGGCGCCGCTACCCCGGTTCTGCCGGCAGGCTTCTATGCCGGAGCGGTTCGGCCTAGTATCCGGCCCGTCATGACAGGCGCGACCCAGCCCCGCCGGATCGCCGTTCGCGGCGCCCGCGAGCACAATCTCAAGTCCGTCGATGTGTCGCTGCCGCGCGGCAGGCTGATCGTCGTCACCGGGCTCTCCGGCTCCGGCAAGTCGTCGCTGGCCTTCGACACCATCTACGCCGAAGGCCAGCGCCGCTATGTGGAGAGCCTCTCCGCCTATGCGCGGCAGTTCCTGGAGCTGATGCGCAAGCCGGACGTCGACTCGATCGAAGGCCTGTCGCCGGCGATCTCCATCGAGCAGAAAACGACCTCCCGCAATCCACGCTCGACCGTCGCCACCGTCACCGAAATCTACGATTACATGCGCCTCTTGTGGGCGCGGGTCGGCATCCCCTACTCGCCGGCGACGGGCCTGCCCATCGAGAGCCAGAACACCGCCCAGATGGCGGACCGGATCCAGGCGCTTCCGGAAGGCTCCCGGCTGCTGCTGATGGCGCCCGTCGTGCGCGGCCGCAAGGGCGAATACCGCAAGGAGCTCCGGGACTACCAGCGGCGCGGCTTCCAGAGGGTCAAGATCGACGGCGAACTCTACGATATCGAGGAGGCCCCGGCGCTCCGGAAGAACATCAAGCACGACATCGCCATCGTCGTGGACCGGATCGCCGTCCGCCCCGATCTCGGCAACCGGCTGGCGGACAGCCTGGAGACGGCGCTCGAACTCTCCGACGGGCTGGCCTCGGTTGAGGACGTGCGCACGGGCGAGAGCATCCTGTTCTCGGCCCGCTTCGCCTGCCCGGTCTCGGGTTTCACCATCGAGGAAATCGAGCCGCGCCTGTTCTCCTTCAACAATCCGGCGGGCGCCTGCCCGGCCTGCGACGGCCTCGGCAGCCGGCGCTATGTCGATGAAGCCCTGGTGGTGCCGGACGAGGGCCTCAGCCTGCGGCGCGGCGCCATCGCGCCCTGGAGGAACACCACCGCGAAATACTACCAGCAGACGCTCAGGAGCCTTGCGCGCCACTACGAGGTGGATGTCGACACGCCCTGGCGCGACCTGCCGGAAGAGGCGCGCCGCGCGGTGCTCTACGGCTCGGGGAACGAGCCGGTGACCATGGCCTACAATGACGGCCTGCGGAACTACAAGGTCACCAAGCCGTTCGAGGGCGTCATCGTCAATCTGGAGCGCCGCCTCCGGGAGACGGACAGCGCCTGGGTGCGCGAGGAGCTGTCCAAATACCTGGCGTCCCGGCCCTGCGAGACCTGCGGCGGCAAGCGGCTCCGTCCCGAGGCGCTGGCCGTCAGGATCGACGGCCGGGACATCTCCGAAGTCGCCGCGCTCGCCATCGGCGACGCCGGCCGCTGGTTCGCCGCGCTGGAAGGCGCGCTGACGCCCAAGCAGCTGGAGATCGGCGCCCGCATCCTGCGCGAGATCAACGACCGGCTGGGATTCCTGAACGATGTCGGGCTCGAATATCTCTCCCTCGACCGCGCGTCCGGCACGCTGTCCGGCGGGGAGAGCCAGCGCATCCGCCTCGCCTCGCAGATCGGCTCCGGCCTGACCGGCGTGCTCTATGTGCTGGACGAGCCGTCCATCGGCCTGCACCAGCGGGACAATGACCGCCTGCTGGCGACGCTCCGCCGCCTGCGGGACCTGGACAACACGGTCATCGTCGTCGAGCACGACGAGGAGGCGATCCGCAGCGCCGACTACCTGGTGGATATGGGCCCCGGCGCGGGCGTGGATGGCGGCCATGTCGTGGCCGAGGGCCTGCCGGAGGAGGTGGTCGCGCGCGGGGAAGGCCTGACGGCGCAATATCTCACCGGCCGGAAGCGGATCGAGATTCCGATGTTGCGGCGGCCCGGAAACGGGCGCCGGCTGGT
>JAJEAZ010000203.1 GCA_022824105.1 Alphaproteobacteria bacterium | reverse complement strand
TCGAAACGGCCGTCCTGCTCGGCCACTCCATGGGCGGGATTATCGCGCCGCGCGTCGCCTCCCGCCATCCGGGCCGTATCGAAAAGCTCATCCTGTCCGGGACGCGGGCGGGCTTCGTCGGCGCGCTCGGATTCGAGGAGCGGCAGCGCGAATTCGACACGCTCACGCCCGAGGAGCGCGGCAGGACGAGGGCCGCGGGCATGGCGGCGCCGGGAGCGTCGGCGGAGGTGCTGGCGCGGCTTGCCCTGATCGCGGGCGAGGTGACGCGCGAGGCGTTCGCCGGCGGCGTTGCCGTGCTGAACGGGACCGACAATCGCGGCATCCTCCAGGCGCTCGATCTCCCCGCACTCGTGCTTTGCGGCAAGGAGGACGGCATCGCCCCGCCCGAACGCGGAGAGGAGATCGCCGCATTGCTCGGGGATGTCCGCATCACCCACTTCGAGGGCGCGGGCCACGCGGCTTATGCCGAGACGCCGGACGCATACAATGCGCGGCTTGCGGAATTCCTGGCGGAGTAGCCCCATGCTTGAAACCCACGGACGTTACGACCATTCGAGCATCGTCTCGCGCCCGGTCTATGACTGGCCGGACGGAAACCGGCTCGCCGTCTATGTCGCGCTCAATGTCGAGGTGTTCGCCTGGGGGCGCGGCAAGGGCGCAGGCGTCGCGCCGCCGGACCAGGCGGTCAGCGCATCGGTCTATTCCTGGCGCGACTATGGCAACCGGGTCGGCATCTGGCGGCTGTTCGAAATGTTCGACGCGCTGGACATTCCCTGCCAGGCGCAGATCAACACCGCCGTCTATGAGCACTGCCCGGACATTCCGGAACGCCTGCGGGCGCGCGGCGACGAAATCCTGGGCCACGGCGTCACCAACTCCGACGAACAGGGCGGCCTGCCGGAAGACGAGGAGCGCGCGCATATCGAGGAAGTGACGCGCGCCATTGCCGAGAACGAAGGCGCGCCGCCGACGGGCTGGATGAGCCCCTGGCTCTCCAACAGCCCGGTCACGCTCGACCTGCTGCAGGAAGCCGGCTACCGCTATGTGATGGACTGGACGCATGACGACCAGCCGGTCTGGATGCGCACGCGCTCCGGCGGCCGCATCCTCTCCATGCCCTACCCCATCGAGACCAACGACAACCGCGCGCTGGTCTGGTTCCGATATTCCTCCGACGATTATGCCGGCATGCTGATCGACTGTTTCGACGAGATGCTGGACCAGTCCACCGCCATGCCGCTGGTCTTCCCGATCTCGCTGCATCCCTTCGTCGTCGGCCGGCCCTACCGCATGCGCGCGCTCCGCCGCGTCTTCGAGCATATCGCGCGGCACCGGGACCGCATCTGGCTCACCCGCCCCGGCGACATCTGCCGCCATGTCGAGAGCCTGCCGGCGGGTACCGTGCCGGGCGACGGCTGAGCGGGTCCGTTACAGGCCGTAGTAGAAGGGCAGCACAAGGCTCGCCGTCGCCCATACGAACAGCAGCATCGGCAGGCCGGCGCGCACATAGTCCTGGAAGCGGTATCCCGCCGGCCCCATGACCAGCAGGTTGGTCTGGTAGCCCATGGGCGTCGCAAAGGCGCAGTTGGCCGCGAAGACCACGGCGACCGCAAACGGCTCCACCGGCGCGCCGAGGCCCTGGGCCAGCGACACGGCGATGGGCGTGAACAACACCGCCACCGCCTTGGTGCCGACAAGGTTTGCAAGCGCCGCCACCAGCAGGAAGAAGGCGGAGAGCACCACCGACACCGGAGCGCCGGCGAGCGCGTCCGCCAGCAGGTCGGACAGGATCGCCGCGCCGCCGGTTTCCTGCAGCGCCTTGCCGAGCGCGAGCGCCGCGGCAATGGTCAGCACGAGGTCGGCGCCGATGGCGCGGCCCGCCTGGCGCAAGGTCATCACGCCCGTCGCCAGCATGGCGGCCGCGCCGGCCATCGCGCCGATCACGATGGGCAGGATGTCAAGCGCCGCCAGCCCGACCACGACCCCGAAGATCGCGAGCGCCCGCCGGGCCTCGGGGGCGGACGGTACCTCGCTGGCGGACCACTCGATCGGCAGGATGCCGGGCCGACCGCGCAGCGCCGCCTTCGCTTCGGCAGTGCCCTGCACCAGCAGCACGTCGCCGGCGGCGAGCGGCAGGTCGGTAATCGGCCCGTGGCGGCGCGCGGCGCGGCGCTGCACGCCGACGACCACGCAATTGTAGCGGTAGCGGAAGCCGATCTGCTCCAGCGTGCGGCCGATCAGCTCGGAGCCGGGCGTCACCAGCACCTCGCCGAGCAGCTGGCGTCCCCGCAGCCAGGGCGGCCTGCCGTGGGTTTCGTCCTCGCGCGCCGCCCAGCTGTCGCCGAGCGAGGGGTGCAACAGGTCCATCTCGCCCCGGACGGCATCGGTCAGCGCCTGCCGCGTGGCGCTCACGATCAGGATGTCGCCCGGCCTGAGCGCGGCTTCCTCGCCGAAGGGCGGCAGCACGCGCTCGTCCCCCCGCCGGATCGCGTGGACCGTGATGTCGGCGAGGTCGGGAAAGAACCCCGCCGAGGGTTTCAACCCGTCCAGCGGCCGCCCCGCCACCACGTCGATCTGCGCCAGGAACTGCCGGCCGGTCGCCGGCCCCCGGCTTCCGGCGGCGCTGCGTTCCGGCAGCAGGCGGCGGACGACCAGCAGCGCAAACACGAGGCCGGGCAGCGCAACCGCCAGCCCCGGCAGGGTGAAATCGAAGAAGCCGAAGCCCGGCTGCCCGAGGTCCGTCAACATGCCAGAGACCAGCAGATTGGTGCTGGAGCCGATCAGGGTCGTCATGCCGCCGAGGATCGAGGCGAAGCTCAGCACCATCATCGACCGGCTGGGCGGCGCGCCGCCCCTGTTGGCGAAGGTCTGGAGGATCGGGATGAAGATGACGACGACCGGCGTGTTGTTGAGAATGCCGCTGATGAGCAGCACCGCCAGCAGGGACGCGACGAGCGCGGTCTCCGACCGCCCGCCCGCGATGCGCAGGAGCGCGCGCGCCCCGTGGTCCAGCGCCCCGGTCTGCGCGAGCCCCTGGCCCATCACGATCAGCCCGAGCAACGCAATCAGCGCCGGATTGGCAAAGCCCGCCAGCAGGGCGTCCGGCCCGAGAAGGTTGCCGCCGTCCGCTCCCGTCTCCGGAAAGGCGTAGAAGGCCACCAGGAGCAGGCAGACCACGAACAGCGAGGAGAATTCCAGCGGCAGCTTCGGCGTCGCATAGAGCGCCAGCGCCACCGCGATGGCCCCGAAGGCCAGGTATGGACCGAGTTCGCCGTCCATTACCGCGGCGTCCAGTCCCGCCGAACTGTCAGCGCCGCGCCACCATGAGCTTCTTGATCTCGGCGATCGCCTTGGCCGGATTGAGGCCCTTGGGGCAGGTCTTGGTGCAGTTCATGATGGTGTGGCAGCGATAGAGCCGGAACGGGTCCTGCAGGTCGTCCAGGCGCT
>JAJEAZ010000172.1 GCA_022824105.1 Alphaproteobacteria bacterium | reverse complement strand
GCGCCGCGCGCGAGCTCCTGCGGCACATAGAGGCCGTTATTGCCGGTCAATATGCTCACCCGCCGCACGCCGTCCGTTTCCGGCGCTTCCCTCAGGCGGCTCAGCTTGCGGTGGCCGGGGCAGTCCTCATGCTTGAACATGCTGAGCTGGGGGAGCGCCCCGATCAGCCGGTTCACCACCGGGACCGACAGGAACACCGTGGTCGTCGGCGGATAGTCCTGCAGGCAGATCGGTATGTCTTCGCCGAGCCGCTCGCCGACCGTGCGGAAATAGGTCTCGACCTGCTCGTCGGTCTTCAGGCCGGCCGCGCCGGCGACCATCACGCCGCCCGCGCCCATGTCCATCGCGCTCTTCGACAGCGCCGCCAGATTGTCCATGCCGGGATTGCTGACCCCGACAATGACCGGCGCCCGGCCGTCGACCCGTTTCAGCACATGGTCCGTGAACGCGGCCTGCTCCTCCAGCGAGAGCTTCGGCGCCTCGCCCATCACGCCGAGCAAGGTGAAACCGTGGACGCCCTCCTCCAGATAGAACTCGACCAGCCGGTCCGCGCTTTCGAGGTCAAGCGCCCCGTCATCGGCGAACGGGGTCGCCATGATGACGAAAACGCCCCTGCTCTCCTCCGAAATCAGTCTGGTCATCGGCCTTCTCCCGGCGTGTCATCCGTGCGCGGTCAGTTGTCCGCCATTTCTCGCGGCGCGTCGAGCGGGCGGCCTCAAAGTACGCTGCCCGGAATCCAGAGCGCGATCTGCGGAGAGAGGATCAGCAGTCCGATCATCAGCAGCAGGGCGAAGAAGAACGGAATGACGCCGAACACCACGTCGAGGATCGACCCCTCGTTGCGGATGCCCTGAATGACATAGAGGTTGATGCCGATGGGCGGGGTGATCTGCGACATCTCCACCAGCAGCATCATGATGACCCCGAACCAGACCGGGTCGTAGCCCTGCGCCACGACGATCGGCGTGGTGATCGTCACCGTGGTGATCATCATCGACAGGGTTTCCATGAAGCAGCCGAGCACGATGTAGAACAGCACGATAATCAGGAGCGTGTTCAGCGGGCTGAGATCGAGGTCCCGTATCGTTGCGTTGATCTGCTGTGTCAGCCCGATGGAGGAAATGACGAAATTCAGGAAGAACGCCGCCAGTATGATGAGCGTGACCATGGCGGTAATGCGCATGGTTCCCTCTAGGGCCTCGCGCAGCATGCCGGGGTTCAGCTGCCCGGACAGGGCGGCAAAGACGAGGGCGGTGAGCACGCCCAGCGCCGCCGATTCCGTGGGCGTTGCCCAGCCTGAATAGATCGATCCGATGACGATGACGAAGATGACCAGCGGCGGGAGCACATCCTTAAGCAAGCGCCAGTGACCGGGATGCTCGACCGCCGCCGTGTCACCGCCCCATGCAGGCCGCAGGGTGCAGGCGATGATCACGGTTCCCATGAACAGAGCGGTCACGATCAGGCCGGGAACGATGCCCGCAAGATAGAGTTGCGGGATGGAGGTGTCGGTCAGGACACCGAAGATGATCATGTTGATGGAGGGCGGGATCAGGATGCCGAGCGTACCGCCGGCCGCCAGGGTCCCGAGGAACAGCCTGATGTTGTAACCGTGCCGGTTTGCCTCGGGCAGCGCCACGGTGCCGATGGTTGCGGCGGTCGCCACGCTCGATCCGGAAGTCGCCGCAAACAGGCAGCATGCCGCGATGTTGGAGTGCATCAGGCCGCCGGGCAGCCAGGAGATCCAGTGGCGCAATGCGCCGTACATGCGTGCGGCGATGCCCGAGCGCAGGATGATCTCGCCGAGCATGATGAACAGCGGGATTGCGACCAGCGTGTATTCCGTGCCGGCCGTCCAGGTGACCATGCCCATCGCCCGCATCAGCGGAACGGGCGAGTAGAACAGGTCCAGACTGACGCCCAGGACGAAGAGCACCGCGGCGACCGGCAGGCTTAAGGCAATGAAAACCAGCAATATTGAAAAGGTTACGGCGATCATGCCAATGTCGGCCTCAACGCGCGCCTGTCACGGGCAAACACCCTCGGCGGCGCATGCCGGACAGCTGACGGCCCGAACACTGTAAGTGCCGGTGAGAACCGGGGTCAACTTGAGGCAAGCGCGGTCCGACCCGGGTCAGGCTGCCTGCAAGGAGACCCCCGGCAATGAAGAATGTGCCCGAAGCCAGTCCGGTCGAGACCGACGCCGCCCGGATGCGCATGGCGATCCGGAACCGGGGGTTCGACGGTGTCACCTTCGGCCTGGCGCCGGGATTCGTACAGGCCAATCTTGTTGTCCTGCCGTCTGACTGGGCCGCCGACTTCCTGCGCTATTGCCATGCAAATCCGGAGGCATGTCCGCTGCTCTGCGTATCGGAGCCCGGAAGTCCGCATCTGCCGGCGCTGGGCGACAACATCGATATCCGGACCGACGTTCCCCGCTACCGGGTCTTCGAGAACGGCGTCGAAGTCGCGAAGGCCGACCGGCTTGACGGATGGTGGCGGGACGATCTTGTAACATTCGCGCTCGGCTGCTCCTTCTCCTTCGAGGAAGCGTTGCTGGAAGCCGGGCTGCCGATCCGGCATCTGGAGCTCGGCTCCGATCAGCCGGTTCCCTGCTACATAACCAATGTTGCAACGCAACCTGCTGGCCGGTTCGAAGGACCGCTGGTCGTGACCATGCGGCCGTTCCAGCCCGCGCAGGCGATCCGCGCCATCCAGATCTGCTCGCGCTTTCCCAAGGTTCATGGCGCGCCCATCCATTTCGGCGATCCCGGAAGGATCGGCATAGCGGACTTCGACAGGCCCGAATGGGGGTCGTCTCCGGTTCTGTACGACGGCGAGGTCCCTGTCTTCTGGCCCTGCGGAGTGACGCCGCAGGTGGCGATAGAGAAGGCCCGTCCGCCTTACTGCATCACTCACGAACCCGGATACATGCTGATAACGGACGTGAGGAATTCGGCACTCGCATCCTTCTGACCGGCAACGCGACTCCCGGCAGGCGCGTTGACATGTCGCACCCTGGACAAGATACTGCATCGCCTTTGAACTTCGTTCGGGGGCGCGCCGAGGAGCCGCCCGACACCGGGGATGTCGCGGCCGCAGTCTTTCGGCACCCGGATGACCAGCTTGGAGACGGAATCATGACCGTGAGAAACGTGGCGTTGACCGCAATTCTTCTGGCGGGACTGGCATGGAGCGGACCCGGCGCCGCGCAGACCAGACTCAATGTGCAGGGCGGATGGGCTACCGGTGGAATCTTCACGGAATTCGAGGTCCCGTTCTGGACGGAAACCATTCCCGAGAAGACCGGGGGCGCCGTAACGGTGCGCCTGACAAACCTGAACGAGATGGGCCTCAAGGGGCCCGAGGTCTTCCGCATGATGCGGCTCGGACTGATCGACTTCGGAACGTCGGTGCTCGGCTATGTCGCCGGCGATCACCCCGAGAACGGCGCGCCCGACCTCGCGGGAATTGCCAATTCCGCGGCCGAGGCCCGTGCGGCGACGGAAGCGTGGCGGCCGGTTCTGGAGGAACTTTACACCACGAAATACCAGGTAACGCCCGTCATCTTCTATCCGGCGGAGGCCCAGGCGGTCTATTGCAATACCGAGATCGGCAGCCTTGCCGACCTGCAGGGGAAGAAGGTGCGCGTCTTTACCCGCTCGATGGCGGATTTCCTGGAAGCGGCGGGCGCCACGCCGGTCACCATGTCATTCGGAGAGGTGGTCACCGCGCTCCAGCGGGGCGTGATCGACTGCGCCGTTACCGGCGCCCTTTCGGGCAATGCCGCCAAGTGGTTCGAAGTCTCGACCCACTTCTTCCCCCTGCCGCTCGGCTGGGCCGTGTTCATGTACGGCGCGAGCACAAAGTCCTGGGAAGCCATGGACCCGGAGGTCCGCACGGTTATCGAGACCGAGATGAAGAAGCTCGAGGACACGCTCTGGAACAATGGCGACTACCGCACAGCGCAGGGGATCGCCTGCAATACCGGGGATGATTCCTGCGAGAAGGGAACCAAGGCGAACCTGGTGCTGGTGTCGCTCACCGACGCGGACAAGGCGAAGCAGAAGGAGATTGTCGAGTCGACCGTCATCGCGCGCTGGGCGAAGCAGTGTGGCGCCTCCTGCGTGGAGCGGTGGAACGAGACGGTCGGAAAGGTTCTCGGCTACACGGCCTCTGCGGAGTGACGGGCGAGCCTTCGCGTCGCGCTGCCCGGAGCGGGACATACGGATGACCGATGCCGCGGGCGGCGCCGTTACGCGCGCCCTTGAGCGTGTTTCGCGGGTCGCGGTCTGGATAGCGGGCGGCATGATGCTCGGCACGGTGGGACTCGTATCCGCCGAGGTCGTCCTGAGGAAGGTGCTGAACATGTCCTTCGGAGGGGCCGACGAGCTGTCGGGCTATGCCTATGCCATCGCCTCCAGCTGGGCATTCGCCTTCGCCCTGTTGTCCAGGGACCATATCCGCATCGACGTCGTCTATGTAGTCTTCCCGGCGAGGGTGCGGGCCGCGCTCGACATGATCGCTCTTGCCTCGCTCGGCGCATTTGCGGTCACGCTCGCGATTTACGCGTGGCAGGCGCTCTCCTTTTCCCTGGAAATGGGAGCGACGGCGAACACACCGCTTGCCACGCCCCTGTGGATCCCGCAGGCGCTGTGGCTTCTGGGATTCATCCTCTTTCTCGTCGTTCTGGCGGTCCAGTTCGCCCGCAGCGCCCGCGCGATCGCTCGCGGGGACCTGGAGATGTTGCGCAGCATCGCCGGCACGAAAACGGTTCGCGACGAAGTGCGGGAGGAACTGGACCGTCAGGCCTGACGGGAAGAACGTCCTGTCGAACCCCGCTCCCAGACCACGGGGAACCAGTCTTCCGGCAGCGGGTCGCCCGGCTCGGCGCGGAGGCCGAGATCGGGGAAGGGCGGCGAGACGGCGTGGGGGCGTTCCAGATAGCGGGCGTCCTCGCCGACATAGCGCAGGCTGACGGCCCGGCGGCGTACCGCCGAGCGGTTCGGCGGCGCGTTGTGCAGCGTGTGGAAGTCGAAGGCGACCGCATCGCCCGGCTCCAGGTCGAAGCTGCGGATATCGGCTGCCTGCGCCGCCTCGTCGATGTCGGGGAAAGGCTCGTAGTCGCTGGTGTCGCCCTCCAGCGCCGCCATGGTCTTGAAACGGCGCGGCAGCCAGGCGGTGCGCGAACGGTGGCTGCCGGCGAGGAAATGCGGGCAGACCTCGGCGCGGACCGGGTCGAGCGGGACCCAGAAGCTCACCGTCATCGCCCCGGACATGCAGTAATAGGGCATGTCCTGGTGCCAGGGCGTCGGCTGCGACGTCCCCGCTTCCTTCACCAGCACATGCTCGTGGAAGAACTGCACCCGCGAAGCACCGATCAGTTCCGCGGCGAGGCGGCCGAGCGGGCCCTCGCGCCCGACCTCCAGATAGGCCGGGAAGCGCCGCCAGTTCACATAATCGCCGAAATAGCTGCCCTGCCCCTCTTCGGCATGGTCGCGCCCGTAGGGCCCGGGCGACGCCATGTTGGCGGCCACCGCGTCGGCCAGCCGGTCGAGCCATGCCGAATCGAGCACGCCGCGCACAGCGACCACGCCTTCCTCGCGAAAGACCTCCGCTTCCCTCACAGCGTCAGATGCCTGTCGAGCACATCGCGGTTCTCCCGCAGATGGTCCGGCGTGCCGGAATAGACGATCTCGCCTTTCTCCATGATATGGCACATGTCCGAAAGCGCCAGCACGAAGCCCAGATTCTGTTCCGCCAGCACGATGGAAAGACCGCTTTGCTTGAGCGTGCGCACACGCTCGCGCAGCGTCTCCACGACGCGCGGCGCCAAGCCCTCCGAAGGCTCGTCGAGCAGCAGCAGGCGCGGATTGCCCATCAGCGAGCGGGCGATGGTGAGCATCTGTTGCTGGCCGCCGGAGAGCACGCCGCCGGCCCGGGACTGGATATCCCGGAGGTCGGGGAAGAGGTCGAACACCTCGTCCTCGCCCCAGGCCTGCCGCCCCGGCTCCGCCGGCCGGCGCGCGATGTCGAGATTCTCCCAGACCGTGAGCTCCGGGAAGATGCGCCGGTCCTCGGGCACGAAGCCGATGCCGAGCTTGGCGACCGTGTGCGGGGCGAGCCCGGCGATCTGGCGGCCCTCCCAGACCACTTCGCCCTCGGAAGGCGGCGTCAGCCCGATCAGCGAGCGCATGGTGGTGGTCTTGCCGACGCCGTTGCGCCCGATCAGCGCGATGCAGGAGCCCTGTTCGACCTCGAACGAGACGCCGAACAGCACCCGCGACAGGCCGTAGGAGGTGTGCAGGTTCCTGGCTTCAAGCTGCGCCATTCGCCGCCTCTTCCTCGCCGAGATAGACCTGGCGCACCACCGGGTCGCTGCGCACGGCCTCCGGCGCTCCCGACGCGATGATCTCGCCGTGGTGGAGCACGGTGATCCGGTCGGCGATGCCGAACACGACCGTCATGTCGTGCTCGGTGAACAGCAGCGTGAGCCCCCTTGCGTCGGCGATCTCGCGGATCAGCCGGATCGCCTCCTCGGTCTCGCTCGGCGACATGCCGGCAGTCGGCTCGTCGAGCAGCAGCACGCGGGGGTTTTCGGCAAGCGCAATGGCCAGTTCCAGCTGCTTCTGCTTGCCATAGGCGAGTTCGCCGGCGAACTCGTCCGCCTCTTCGTCCAGCCCGACCAGTTCCAGCAGCTCGTTCGTCTCCGGCCCGCAAAGGCCGGCGGCAAGCCTGAAGAAGCGGAACTCCTGGCGCTCGCGGGCGATCAGCGCGACCTGGACATTCTCGAACACCGACATGCGCGGATAGATGTTGATCCGCTGGAAGGAGCGCGCGAGGCCGAGCTTGACAATGCGGTGCGGCGGCCGGCCGGTGATGTCCTCGCCCTGGAAGGCCACACTGCCCCGATCGGGCAGCAAATGGCCCGTGACCAGGTTGAAGAAGGTCGTCTTGCCCGCGCCGTTCGGCCCGATGATGGCGTGTTTCTCGCCTTCCAGAAGCTCGAAGGACACGTCGTCGATAGCGACGAACCCGCCGAACTGCTTGAACAGGCCCTCGATCTTCAGCATGGCCTCAGCGCCCCCGGAGGATCTGGCGGCGGACCGCCTGCGCCAGCCCCGCCAGCCCCTCCGGCAGGAACATCAGGATCGCCAGCAGGATCGTGCCCAGCACGAGCGGCCAGTATTCGGTGTATTCGTTGGTGAGCCGTTCGAGCAGGAACAGGCTGGCCGCGCCGATGGCCGGGCCGAAGAAGGAGTACATGCCGCCCAAGAGCGTCATGATGAGCACGGTCGCGCTCTCGGGCCAGAAGGCCGACTCCGTGTACATGCCCCGATGCACCATGGCGAACAGCGAGCCCGCGATTCCGGCGAAAGTGCCCGCCACGACGAAGGCCCACCAGCGCATCAGCCGCGTGTTGATGCCCACGAAGCCCGCGCGGACCGGGTTCTCGCGCACCGCCAGCAGCGCGCGGCCGAAGGCGGAGTGGCAGATGACCCAGAGCACCGCTACCGCCGTGGCGATCACGACCAGCGAGAAATAGTAGAACGGTACGCGCTCGGCGATGAAGGCGGGCACGTCCACGCCGACGAAACCGTCGTCGCCGCCGGTCATCGAGCGCCATTTGAAGGCCACGCCCCACACCAACATGGAGAAGGCGAGCGTCAGCATGGCGAAGTAGATGTCGGTCAGCCGGGTGCAGAAATAGGCGACCACGGCCGAGCAGGCGAAGGAAAACGCGACGGCGGCGGCGAACGCCGGCAGCAGCGGCCACTCATAGGTGGTGAGCAGGATCGCCATGGTGTAGCCGCCGATGGCGAAATAGGCGGCATGGCCGAAGGAGACATTGCCCGAATAGCCGATGATGACATTCAGGCTGAGCGCGAACAGCGCATAGATCATGATCTCGTTGAAGAGGTCGATCAGATAGTTCGACTCCAGCAGCGGCACCAGCGCCAGCAGCACGAGCACCGTGAGGCAGGCGGCCAGCACCGGGCGGGTCATGCGGCCGGTCATGTCAGGCGTTGCCTCCCTCGGGCTTGCCGAACAGGCCCCACGGCCGCACCAGAAGCACCGCCAGCAGGATCAGGAAGGGGAACACGTCCTGCCAGTTGGGCACGATCACCGAGCCGTAGTTGAAGACGAGCCCGTAGATGATCGCGCCGATGAAGCTGCCCCAGATCGAGCCGAGGCCGCCGACGATGACGATGACGAAACAGTCCACGATGATCGTCGCGTCCATGCCGGGCGTCGGCGAGTTGAAGGGCGCGGCGAGCCCGCCGCCGATGCCGGCCAGCACCGAGCCCAGGATGAAGACGCCCGTGTAGATGATCGGCACATTGACGCCGAGCGCGGAGAGCATTTCGCGGTCCTGCGTCGCGGCGCGCGTGAGCCGCCCGAACCGTGTGCGTTCGGTAAACAGCCAGAGTCCTATCGCAATTGCGGGCCCGACCACGATCAGGAACAGCCGGTAGGTCGGATAGAAGGTGACGCCCAGATCGACCGCGCCCTTCATGCTCGCCGGATAGGAGACGCTGTACTGGTCGGTCCCCCAGATGATCTTGGCGACGTCGGAGAGGATCAGCACGACGGCGAAGGTCAGGAGCAGCTGCATGAGATGCTCCTTGTCGTAGATATACTGGAAGAGGCCGCGTTCGATGACGACCGCCATCACCGCGAGGCCGAGGCCCGCCGCCGCGACGCCCAGCCAGAAATTGCCGGTCCATTCCTGGGCGACGGAATAAACGATATAGGCGCCGAACATGTAGAAGGCGCCATGCGCGAAATTGATGACGCGCAGCACGCCGAAGATCAGCGACAGGCCCGCGGCGATGATGAACAGGTTCATCGCCTGCGAGAAGGAATTCATGAGCTGGATGAAGGCGAAAGACGGGTTGGACAGCAAAGCCGCCAGCCCCGGATTGCCCAGGTCCTGCTGCACGAACTGGACGATGGAGTCCACCGACGGGCTCCGTTCCTGTATCGAAAAAGGGAAGGTGCGGCCGGCCGGGAGGCCGGCCGCATTCCTTGCAGGCTACTCTTCGATGACCGCCGGAATGAAGGTCACGGGATCCATCACGCGGTAGTCCACGCCTTCCTTCTTGACCATCGGGCCCCAGAACTGGCCGGTGTCGGCCTGGTGGGTCTCCGGGTCGATGGTGCGCGGGCCGACCGGCGTCGAGATGCTCATGCCCTTCAGCGCGCCGGCGAGCGCGTCGGCGTCCATCGAGCCGGCCTTCTCGGCCGCGGCCGCGATGAACTTCACGCCGATATAGGCGAGCACCGGCCACATCGCCGTTTCCCTGGTGCCGGAGCGCTCCGCCAGCGCCTCCTGGAAGGCGACATGGCTCGGGTCGTGATGGTGGTACCAGAGCTCGTAGGTGTTGGACCACACATTGTCCGGATAATCGCCCTTCATCTTGCCGGCGATCTCATGGCTCGCGATCTCGCCGCCGGAGATGTATTTGATCTGGTTGAAGAGGCCGAACGGGCTGCCCTGCTGGGCGAAGTTGACGAAGTGCGAGCCCCAGAGGCCGCTCGTCACGCCGTCGCAGCCCGCGCCCATGATCTGCGAGATGAAGGCGTTGTAGTCGGTCGCGCCGAGCTTGACGCGCAGGTCGAGCACCTTCTCCGCATCCGGCGCATGGCGCTTCAGCCCCTTCTCGATGCCGGCGGCGAGGTCGTGGCCATAGGCATAGTCGAGCTGGATGTCGCAGATCTTCTTCAGGCCGAGCTTGGCGACGATCTGGCCCATCGCATCGCCCTCGAAGTCGGTATGCGAGGCGGTGCGGAACACATGGGCGTGGCGCTTCTCGGTGGTGAGCTTGATCGTCTTCGGGATCGTCGCGACATAAACGACGCCCTCCTGACGCGCGACCTCGGAGATCGCGAGGCCGACGGCCGAAGAGAGCCCGCCGACCAGCACATTCACGCCGTCCTTGGTAATCAGCTCCTTGGCGGCGGCCGAGGCGGCGGCCGGCTTCAGCTTGGTGTCGCGGGCGAAGCTCACGATCTTCTTGCCGAGGATGCCGCCTGCGGCATTGAGTTCGTCCACGGCCATATTGTGGCCGTGCATCGCCGGCTCGCCGTAAACGGCTCCCGTTCCGGCTATCGGGTAGAGCACCCCGATCCTGATCTCGTCGGCCTGAACGGCGCCTGCGGCCAGCACTGCCGCCGCCGCTGTCGCAGCAAGAAGCGAACGTCTCATGTTTGCACCCTCCCAGATGTGAAGTCCGGCTCCCCCGGACCATGCTTCAGCCTGGGCGACTTTACGCCGGCTCCCGCGAGACAAGCAACTGTCCCGTCCGGGCGCGCGTCGCGCTCCCGTCCGGCGCCCGCTCGTGTTATGAAGCGGGCCTTATGGCTTCCCCCCAGGACCTTCCCGCCCGCGCGCTGATCGGCCGCCTCTGGCGAAGCCATATTCGCGCCAGCCTGCCGGCGCTCCGCTTGGCCGCGCTGGCGATGGCGCTGAGCGCCGCCGCGCAGGCCGGCTACATCCGCGTGGTGCAGGAGCTGGTGGACGAGGTCCTGGTCGCGGGCAACGAAGCGCTGATCGTTTTCGTTTCGCTGACGATCTTCGCGCTGGGCCTGGTGCAGGGCTTCTCGGCCTACTTTTCGGCCGTCATTCTCGCCAGGGTCGGCCAGGGCGTGGTCGCCTCCTTCCAGTCCGCAATGTTCGGCCATCTGGTCCATGCGGACCTGGTGTTTTTCGACAACAGCCGCACCGGCGCCCTGATCTCGCGCTTCACCAACGATGTGAACCTGATGCGCCAGGCGCTGTCCACGACGCTGCTCACGCTGGGCAGGGACAGCCTCACCATCGTCTTCGTGCTGGGCGTGCTGTTCTACCAGGACTGGCTGCTTACCCTGATCGTGCTGTTCGTCTTCCCGACGACGCTCATTCTGGTGCTGCGCATCGGCCGGCGCATCCGCCGGATCACGAGCTCCGCGCAGACGAGCTGGGGCGAGTTCACCGCCACGCTCGAACAGGCGCTCACCGGCATCCGCCACATCAAGGCCTACCGGCTGGAGGACCGCGAGCGCCGGGAAGCCGACGCGGCCATCGAGCGCATCCGCCGGCTCGCGGTCAAGGCGGTGCGGGTGCAGGCGGTCTCCCGCCCGATCATGGAGTTCCTGGGCGCCGTCGCCATCGCGGCCGTCATCTTCTACGGCGGCGGGCAGGTCGCGGCCGGCAACATAACGCCGGGCACCATCGTCGCGTTCCTTACCGCCTTCCTGATCGCCTACCGGCCGGTCAAGCATCTCGTCAGCGTCAACGCCGCCATCCAGCAGGGGCTGGTCGGCGCGCAGCGCTGCTTCGAACTGCTGGACCGGAAGCCGGAAATCGTGGATGCGCCGGACGCCGCCCCGCTCCGCGTCGGACGGGGCGAGATCGCCTTCGAGGACGTGTCCTTCTCCTATTCGGGAGGGCCGGCGGCGCTGTCGGGCCTTTCGCTCACCTTTCCGGCGGGCCGCACGTCGGCGCTGGTCGGGGCTTCGGGGGCCGGCAAGACCACGATCCTCAACCTCATTCCGCGCTTCTACGATGTCGAAACCGGCCGGGTGGCCATAGACGGGCAGGACCTGCGGACCGTCACCCTCGCCTCGCTCAGGGACAGGATCGCGCTGGTGAGCCAGGAGGTCTCGCTGTTCGACGACAGCATCCACGCCAATATCGCCTGCGGACGGCCCGGCGCGGAGGATGAGGAGGTCGAGGCCGCCGCGCGCGATGCGGGCGCGCACGGTTTCGTCGAGGCCATGCCGGAGGGCTACCGCACGCGGGTCGGCGAGTTCGGCGTGCGCCTCTCGGGCGGCCAGCGCCAGCGTATCGCCATCGCGCGCGCCATGCTGAAGGACGCGCCGATCCTGCTGCTGGACGAAGCGACCTCCGCGCTCGACACCGAGACCGAGCGGCTGGTCCAGGCCGCGCTGGAGCGCCTGAAGCAGGGCCGCACCACCGTCGTCATCGCGCACCGCCTCTC
>JAJEAZ010000238.1 GCA_022824105.1 Alphaproteobacteria bacterium | reverse complement strand
ATCCCAGAGCGCTTCGGCGGCCAGGCTGTCGTGGTTGCCCGGGATGATCCACCAATCGATTTTGTCCGCCGCGGCCATCGCGGCGAGCGCTTGCCGCCAGACATGATCGGACGGCGTTTCGGTGTCGAAGAGATCGCCGGCAATCAGCACATGGCCGGCACCGTGATCCCGCGCGGCGGCCGACAGGCTGTCGATCGCGGCGTGGCGAGCTTCCACCAGTCGGCCGCGAATGTCTTCGGGATAGTTCCCGAACCGTCGGCCGAGGTGCAGGTCAGCGGAATGGATGAAGCGAAACCCGGTCATGCGTCAGCAAATCCGGAACCGGCCCTAGGGGACGCGCCGAGCGTCGCGGCGTTGGGATCGTCCGTTCCCTGCGTCTTGTTCTGGGCGACCCGAGCATCTGTCGTGACCCTGATGTCGTTTTTCCAATTCTCCGAGATACTGTCGCCCCTGTTCATAAAGAAGGGCTTGTCCCAGAGGACAGGACATGTCTCTTCAGCTGTCGCGGCCGTCGGGCCGACTGTCGAGTCGGAGAGACGCTTCGCTTCATTAGAGGCGGACCATTCCTCAAGCTGGCGGTGCGGGTCGAGGAACCGGTCGCGGGGAACGCGTTTCAAGGCTTCCGCTCTATTGTCGGTTGGTTGACGCACCTTGCGTCACAATTCTTCCGCGTGAACCTGTCAATTCCCGAGCGGTCACGCAAGCCACGACATTCCGACGCCTTCGACAATGAACCGTTAAGCCGAAATGGGCGTCGCACAAAGCCGCCCATGAACCGAATGAACGTCCGGATTGCACGTCCTTCGCACGCTCCGTTCAGTCCTTGTCCCATCGCGAGCGCAGGCGAAACCCACAATCAGGGAAGCGCTTACGGAGGCGAGTTGCCAATCGCGGCAGATGAACTTGTACCGAACGATGATGATGCAGCTTCACATCTTGTTCGCAGATCGAGCTGAAGTAGATGAGTTCCAGTGCCACGGATAGCGGGATCGCCCTCTTGTTGGCAGAAGCCCATCCGGCATCCTTTGCAAATCCCGAAACAGCAGAAGCCCCCGTACTCTTCAGGAACTTCTTGATGTCATCGTTAGACAGGCCTTTCAGCACTTTGCATCCGCTGAAATGGACCAGCCGATCCTTCGCAAATCCTTCATCAATGCTCTCCGACAATGCTTGAATTCCTATTGCATCCCCAAATTCTGGCCTGTTCGAGAGCGATATTGTTCCGGGGTCGCCATGCGATGCGATGTAGAGGATTTTGCAGTCCTCGCAGACATCGGCGCAAGACTCGGTTTTCAGCCAGTAGCGCATCTCGGAAGGCGTCGCACTGTTGCGATGGATGTAACGCCACCCGGCAATGCTTTGAACCATCTGGAGCAAAGGCTCTACTGACGGTTCGCCCAGTCGCAGCCGTAGTCCCAATCCCCCTCGATGCAATGGATCCTTGGCATGGCCACTCCATCCCTCCGGTTGCGCATGCTCGAACAGAGACCACCCTCTTCCGTCCATTGCAAGCCATGGATCTCATCGAAGATCTCGCGTGTTCAAGCCTTGACGACGGACCTTGGGTTCGCTGGCAAAAATAGCGCCACTCACGAAGGCAGAGCCTGTAAGGGAAGAACTTTCCTGAAGAAACGTCACGCGATCATCGAGTGGCGATGCACATTCGCTCGACCGTCTGCAGCGCTCATCGGTCGTGATGATAGAAACTGAAACGGTCGAGCCGCTTCCGGTGGATCAGCTTCGGCAGGGATCGCATTTCACGCGCCTTCATTTCAGAACGGGTGTTGAACAATGGGACGTGAACGTGTCGGAGGGACTGCACGGGATCATGAGCGATCTCTCCGTTGAGGGACAGGCAGAGCCGAGTATAGTACATCGACGATTTCTGTCTCTCGCGAACCTGGTCAGGAGTCGGTTTCGGGGAAGAAGGCATGAGCAATCCCAACTTCGTTTCAAGCGTGCCCTCGTTCGTTCCCAGATACCCGTGCAATGTAAATGGATCGCGTGCATTCGATGCCGGAATCCCAGAGGGGCTTACATCTTTCGTTGATAATCATATATTACATATGACCATATGAACCATATATGGCCTATGGTTGATCGGTGGGCGTAGAATCGGAGAGATTGCGTGATGAAGAGCGAGCCGCAGGTCGCGGTGATGGATGGGGGCAAGATGCGTCCTCTTTCAACTGTTGCTCATGATGATGCTCTGCGCGAAGCGCTTATCCAGGCCATGCAGGCGCAAAGGCACGTTGCCGGGCACGAGGCCTCGCGGACTCCTCGGCAAGAGTCGGCTGCGCAATATGTCATCATCCCCGCCGATGAGGTGAAGGATCACGTCCTGCTGATGGTCGGTGGCAAAGTCTGCAAATACGCAGTTCGCAAACGTGTCCCGCATGCATCGGCCGTCGATGGCTGGATGCAATTCCTGACGTTGATGCCGGACCTGCCGGTCAGACTCTCGGAAAGAGCAGTCGAACTGAGCGAAGATCGCATACAGTCGCTTCTGGATGTGATGCTGGATGTGGATCCTTTCGAGCCAATCGAGGCCCGGATCGACGGGAAGAATGCCGAGATGCGCGCAGAGTTCCTGAAAGATTTTCCCGTGCTCGACAGTGCCGGCGTTCATAAGCTGGCGGGCCTGAAAGGCAAGAACACGTCGCAGACGGTGAATGCATGGCGGCAAAGGGGTCGGATCCTTGGATTGCCGGCCCAGGGAAAGAACGCCTATCCGGTGTTTCAGTTCGATGCCGATGGCCAGCCGTTGGCATTGATGGAACCGGTTCTGGCCGCTTTGCCGAATTCGTTCACGGCTTGGCAGCGTGCGTTCTGGTTTGTCAGTCCCAAGGAAGCTCTTGGCGGAGGGACACCTGCCGAGGCGGTGAGGGCGGGGGATGATCGGGTCGTCGAGACGGCGCGCGTCGCCGGCGAACTTGTTGCGGGATAAGGAAAGCCTGCACGACAATGGACTTGCCCGCGACTGCGACCGCTCCCAAGCTGCACGTCTTCCAAGCGGGGACGTATCTCTATCGCGTGCATGACGAGCGATTCGATGGGAACAGCTTCAATCCATGCATGGGGGATGCCGCACGGTTTACGCATCTTCATGACGGAAACGGCGACTGCGTGGCGACGTCTTATGCGGCAACGACCCTTGACGGAGCGGCGTTTGAGGTGGTGTTTCGGGGCATCCAAGGCAAGTACCAGACTGTTCCACGTCAATCGCTGGATGATCGAATGATCAGCATTGTTCGCCCGGAACGATCCTTGAAACTGGTGCCGCTGTTCACGCCTGAACTGAAGACGTGGGATCTTGATCAAGCCGAAGTCTTCGCGCCGTGCGAGGAGGTCTACGAATTCTGCCGGGCCCTGGCGTTTCGGTGTTGGCGGGACAATCCCTTGGCGGATGGCCTGATCTGGTCGTCGGTCCAGGACAGTGGCGCACAAGCGATGTTGCTCTTTGGAGACCGGTTGCGAAGCGCGGAAATGGACGTGGTGTCGTCCCGTGGTGTACGCACAGACGCGACCGCCCTTGACGACCTGGAAAGTGCGGGCCGCCGGGGCGGCTGGTTTGTCTCGAAATGACCCTGCCTTGCGCAAGAACGGGCGCCCTGACGTTGAACTGATGGCCAAGGACCCGAGGTTTTGACCGCGAGCGCGACGACAGAGCCGGGGATTTCGGCCAAATTCGCCTGATTCGGCAATTCTGGAGATCACAAGCCACGTCTTCGATGCGATCCAATCAGGCCGCCGATTCAAATTATCTCGGTTGTGCGCGATCATGCTTGCGGTCAAAAAGGGCGCGAAGCCAAGCGCGGTTCATCGCAACAAAAGTCCCAAAAGTCCCTTGCGGACGCGGACAACGTGAAGGACGGCTTTCAGGTATCGCTCACCGAGGGCGCGAACGCGATCAAGGTGAAGGTCACCGCACAGGACACCGTCAACACGGAGACCTGCACCCTGACGGTGACGCGCAACGCCGCCCCCACGGCCTCGAACAAAACGGTCACGATGGACGAGGACACGGAGTACACGTTCACGGTGGAGGACTTCCGCTTCATGGACGTCGGCGGCGACGCGCTCGCCAGCGTGCAGATCACGACCCTGGAGCGCGTGGGGACCTTGAACTCCGCTTCGTGGACGTGATTCCAGGCCAGGTCGTCACCAGGACGGACCTCCTCTTGGGCAGGCTGATCTTCACCCCGGCGGCGGATGAAAACGGCGCCGGCCACGCCTCCTTCGGCTTCACGGTCAGCGACGGGGACCTGGACAGCGCTGTCGCCTGCACCATGACCGTCGACGTCACGGCGGTGAACGATCGGCCCACGGCCTCCGGAAACGCGGTCACGACGGACGAGGACACGGCGTACACGTTCACGGCCACGGACTTCGGCGTCATGGACGTCGAAGGCGACGCGCTCGCCGGCGTGCAGATCACGGCCCCGGAGAGCAAGGGCGACCTGGAGTTTGGCGACGTCGACGTGACGGAGGACCAGGTCATCACGAAGGCCGACATCGACGGCGGCTATCTGACGTTCACCCCGGGCGGCGGATGAAAACGGCGCCGGTTACGCCTCCCCCGGAGCATGGTTCGCCGCAGACCGCGGCACCGGTCATGCAGATGGGTCCCGCCTCCCGGAACGTCGCATCGCCCGAATTGGGCATCATGGTCACGGGGCAGGCAAGAGCCGGCCAACCGAACCGGATAAGAGCATGGACGCGTCGTTGAGCGCGCCGAGGAACCGCGACGTTCTGCCTGGAGCATCCCCGAATGGCACCTGAGCCGATCCGGCAAAAGGGGAGAAGAACAATGTGACGGCACGGCAAGGTGACGCGGGGGAGGTTGCTGCTTGGAAAGGAATGTCCGGGCCTCGTCCATGACGCGATCCGGGAGGGCCCTGTGGATTTGAAGAGGGAAGGGAAAAAGGACTTGACAGAGTGGGGCTCATAAGAGGCTCCGGGAGTTCCGGAAGTGTCATGATTGCGAGGCGCACATCGATTCAGGCCTCCGCCCAAAAGGGAAACCCCAAGTGATTCCAGGCGGGTCGAACACGCTTGGGGCTTTGGAATCCGGTGTCGGGCATCCTGCAGCGGCGGCGGCATGCCGGCGTGATCATGGCCCACAGGGCGCCATCGCGGAGCGGGCACTCGGTCCGCGACCGCCGCTGCGATCAACGGCGCATTGCCGTCAAGTCCGGCCAGCGTGAGCTTTCCGTCCTGATACTGCTTGTACCATGCCCTTCGCTGACGCATGACGCGCTCGTCGTCACGCAGGCGCAACCTGGTCAGGACATGCTCGGCGCGCGCCCGGAACTCTTCGGGAATCGCGTCCGAAACACGCAACTGAAGCGACGGCAGATGGATCTCGAACCATCCATCCTCGATCTCGAACGGGTCCGGCAGACGGGCTGCAGGCTCCTTGCTCTTGCTCGCGTTGATCCAGCCCGCGCAGTCGCGGCAGGTCGTCCGGTCGTACGCTTTCGACCGGTCTTCGTGGCAGCTCACGAAGTGATCCACGGTCCCGACCGGTTCGAACATCGCCGAGTACGCGCGGAGGTTTCGGAAGCCGTCCGCGAGGTCTCCCTTGAACTGCGTCCAGAGATCCCTGGGGCGCTTGGGTTCCGGAGTCGCTGCCAGCCATGCTTCGCCTGGCGTCCTGGCCCTTCGGTCGAAACCGTCCGGCTCGGGAACCGGCTCGAACCGGATCACTGTCCGCGCCCGTTCTGCTCCGAACGGACAATCCATCCTGGCCAGAACGGATCGTGGCCGGGCAGTGCGCGACAGAGCGCCTCGTGGATCTCGTCGCGTCCCCTGAGGCCTTCCGGGTTCTCGAGGCCCTTGCCGAGCATGCATGCACGTGCCGCGTCCATGGCACGTTCCGCCTCGATCGACCGCGCCTGGCGAAGTCCGAACACGTCGGACACCAGCCAGCCCAGCACGTCTCCCTGCGCCGCCCATGGCACGATGTCGAGTCCGACCTCGCCATCGCGGATGTCCAGGTGAAACAGCCGGTCCCGCTCCTCGTCGAAGTGCGGTTCCACCGCGGCGAGCACGAGCGCGGAGTGTGTGGCCGCGATGAGCTGCACGCCCGTGTCCGCATGGGTGAGGCGGTCCATCACCTTGAGGATCGCGGGCACGATGGTTCTCTGCCATCGAGGATGCAGGTGCGCCTCGATCTCGTCGAACAGCAGTATCGCCTGCCCGGCGGTCCTCAGCCCGAGCTGATCCGCTGCACGCACGTGTTCGCTCCAGGACCAGGCAAGCATGTACGCAAGACCGGTGATCCTGCGAACCGCGGATGACGCGTGCACGATCGGGACCGCGTCGGAATATTCGGTTCGGATCGAGGGGATGTCCTGCGCGTCATCGACGGAAAGGCGCAGCAACGGGCCGACGTCCCAAGGCTCGCCGCGAACCGACAGGGCGCCGATGACCTCGGACATGAGCCGTGCGTTCTCTCCCTTCTCCCGAATCCAGCCCGACCAGTCGTCGAGAAGTCCCTTGCAGACCCTTGTCGACCTTCCGTCGATCGGCGCCTCCAGCCCCCTCCACACGTCCTGGGGCGAGAAGACATATCCCGGAAGCCGTTCCTGGACATCGATGTTCCCTTTCCTCCTCCAGCAGTTCCTGGCCGGATCCCAGGCCGAGAAGCCGCCATCGGCGTGCGCGTATATGACGAGCCCCGGACTCCAGGGCCTTCCAGGCTGGCCGGTCCAGCTCTCGTCCTGGACCGAACAGGTGCTTTCGAAGCTCCTGCTGTTGCCGGCATCGGTTGTCAGCGCGAATCGCAGCTTCGCCGGAGATGTCCTGTCCGTGGGACGCGCCGGGCAGCCGGACGTGAGACGCGGATTCAGGTCGCGGGGCCACTTTCGCGTCAGCGCCCACCACGCGACGTCCAGCAGGAAGCTCTTGCCGAGCCCGTTGTCGCCGGTAATGAGATTCATGCGACGCTGGAGGTCCGGATCGAGCCCGGGCGCCGGTCCGACATTTCTCAGTTCAAGACGTTCCGGCATTCGCTCCTCCAGAACGGCAATCCGCGCATGGCTGCCCGACCGGTCGGCAGCCGGACCGGCGGAGCGTCAGCCGAGGCGCGCTCCTGCGACTTTCTGACAGAAAGGAGAGCGATTTCATAATGTCCTGAATCCAGAATTCGCCTGAAACCCGTTCGCTCCCGCCGGGACTCGGTTGCCTTGAGCCGGATTTCCATGCCGGGCACGGAAATCCCGTCTGCGGGTCCGGGTCCGCATGCGGGGTCAAGGCGCCGCGACCGACAAGGGCAACAGGACCCGACGATGGGGAGAGAGTTCGATCCGCCGCTGCGCGAATCCTGACCCGCCTTTCGAGACGTGAACTGCTTGCCGGGTCGCCGGCCCTCGGAGCGGCCGGCCCGATGCCCGCACGCCTGCGCGCGGACGGCGGCGGGCAGGGCCGCGTTCATGGTCCTGCGGCGCGGAGAGACCGAGGGCGAGGCGGGCTTTCGCGCACATTTCGCCGAAGCCGGCGTCCCGATCGACATCACGGCACGGTCCCTTGACCGGGACGTGGGCAAGCGTCCGTCCGTCATCGCGGAGATCCGGCGCGCCGGGCCCGATCTCGTGCACGCCTGGGGCACGTCGGTCACGCTCGGCATTGCCGGCCGGGATCCCGGGCCGGTGAAAGGTCCGGACGACCATCCGCCCATGATCCGCGACCGGCCGGTCCCGTGCGCGATGGTGACGCAGCCCGCGCGCCCCCGCATCGTCAAGGCGTTCGGCCCGGCGGGCCGGAACGTGACCGGCGTCAGCCGCATCGTGCCGGTGGAACCGCAGGTCAAGGCGATGGCGGCCTGCATGCCGGTGGACCGCATCGCGGTCATCCGCACCCCCACGGAACCGGATTCGGTGCCGGCCGCCGAGCAGCGCGTTTCCCTGGGACGACATCCGGCCATTCGGATCGAGGCGTTTCCGGTGCCGCCGGATCTCAAGGGCAATCCCGACCGGGACGCCCTGCCGGGGCTGATTGACGAGGCCGCGGACGAGGGGGCCCGCAGTTTCTCTGCCTGGGACCTGACAGCTTCATCGGGGAGCACGCGAAGCATATCACCGGTCTGGCGAACGCGAGGCGGCTCCCGTCCTTCGCCTCGACCGGGCGGATGCCTGCCGCGTCGGATGCGGCATACGCGCCGGTGGCGCCCTGCCGGACGGACGGGCGCTTCACGACCCGGACGGCGGAGCGGATGCCCTGCGGCGAGGAGGCCGCGTCGGACATTCCCGTCGAGGTGATGCCGGACTTCTCGTACCGGATCCGCGCGGACGTCGCGCAATCCCTCGGACTCCTGCCCGATCTCTCGCTGCTCGACGACGCGGAAATCATCGGCCGGTGACCGTGACCCCGCTCCCGGTGCGCCCGGGCAGGAACGCGGGGAGGGGCTGGCTGCGCGATGCCGACGAGGACGGGCGCGCTTTCCGCGCGTCGGTTCACGGTGATGCACGGAGCGTCGCGAACATCAGGCAAAGGGATTGGAAGCCGGCGGACGGAACGGCTTGTCGCCGCCACGATGGCGGGGAATCCCGTCCCTGGCATTGACGCGCAGGGCGCGGCAGCAGCGGGCGCGCAGCGCGGTCTTGCCGAACCCGCCGGGCGCGTGCAGCACCGTCAGGCGGCGCTCCGTCAGCGCGCACCGTGCCTCAAGCTCCTTGCGCTCCAAATATCCCTCGGCCGGATCCGGCACTGCCACCTTGTGCGGCAGCAGCCAGGGCAGGCCGACGGTCGCCGGCTCCGTCCCGGTCGGCGCTTCGCGCCCGTGTCCCCCTTGCGCGCCCGGCGCGTTCCCGGATGCGTCCCTCATGGCCTCCCCCTCGTCGTGCACGGCGTCCTGCGGGCCATCGCGGTCCGGCGCTGCGTCCCTGTGGCGGTGCCGAGCCAGGGGTCGCGTTCCTGTCCAGCGGCGCCGGCGTGCCGGCGGCAGGCGCGAAGGCCCCGGCGGCCTGCGGACCGTGTCCTGACGCACGGCTCCCGGGATTCGGCAAACGCGATGCCGCCGGACCGGAAGGGCCGCCGCAGCCGGGCTGCCGCAGCCGGCCGCGGTGACGACGGGAGGACGTTCGCCCGGGGCGGACGAATGCGGCATGCCTGGCGGTCATGTTGCGCATGGACGCGCAATGCGCGGGCGACCTCAAGGCATGTTGCGCAATCATGCGCATCTTCCGCTTGACAATGGTCGCACAAACGCAAATCAATGCGCAAAAATACGCACTCCCGCGCCGGCTCCGGCGGGAACCGCTGCGGCGGGCGGCCGCCGACGGCGGGACGCGGGACGAACCGGGGCGCGGCCAGGACGCGGGAGGCGCGCGCCGGGAGCAGGGCATTGACGAGGGGCAGGGTTCGATGACGGGACGGGCAACGATCGGGAGAGACGGGACGGACGCTGCCGGGACGGGCGGGACCGCGCCTCGCGGCCTCGCGTGCGCGGGACGCGTTTTCGGGAAGGGCGCGGGCTCCCCCTGCAGTTCCATCCCCGCGCGCCCGGAACCGGGGCGCCTGACGGTGGCAGGCCCCGTGCCGCGCCCGGGCTCCGGGCAGGGCCGCTGGCGCGCGCCGGCCCGCGCGCTGCGCACCTTGCCGCCGCGGCGCTGCTCGCCGCCGGGCTGCTCGCCGCACCACACCAGGCGCTGGCGCAGGACACGCTGGTCTCGAACACCGGTCAGAGTGACAGCGGCTCTCGAACAGTCGGCTACAACAGCACCTTCAAGTTCTCGGCCGCACAGGCGTTCACCACCGGCGGCAACACCGACGGCTACACGCTTACGGAAGTGAAGGCGGAGATTGATAGCACCGATGACGAAAATCCCCTGGTGAGCATCTACACCGCCAGTGGAGGCGAGCCCGACACAAGCCTCTTCACGCTGAGCAACCCGCCCAGCGTCTCTGCAAACAGTCTAAACACGTTCAGCGTAACGGGCACGCAGACGCTTTCGGCCAACACCACCTACTTTGTCGTTTTCCAACAAGCCGGTGCGTCGGGGGTGTACCGGATAGAGACTACCGGTTCGAATAACCAGGATTCCGGCGCGGCGAGCGGATGGTCGATCGGGGATGATGTTCTTTGGAAGAACCAGGACGCAAACGACTGGTCCACCCATACCAGGTCTTTGCAAATCCAGATCGTCGGTTCGGCGGTTACCGCCACCAACACCGCCCCCACGGCCGCGAACAACACGGTGACGACCAACGAGGACACGAACCACGTGTTCGCCGCGACCGAGTTCAACTTCTCCGACGACGACGCCAGCGACACGCTCGCCAGCGTGAAGATCACGACCCTGGAGTTGGCGGGCAGACTGAAGCTCGGCGACGACGACGTGATCCTGAACCAGATCGTCACGAAGACCCAGATCGACGAGGGCAAGCTGAAGTTCGTCCCGGACGCGGACGCGAACGGCAGTTCCTACGCGACCTTCGGCTTCACGGTGAACGACGGGGAGGCCGACAGCACATCGGCCTACACCATGACCATCGACGTCACGGCGGTGAACGATCCGCCGACGGCCTTGAACGGCTCGATCCAGACAAGCCAGGACACGGCGTACACGTTCGACTCGACTCTCTTCGACTTCGGCTTTCCGGACGTGGACGGGGATGCGCTGGCCGGCGTCAGGATCGTATCCCCGCCGGCGAAAGGGTCTCTGGAACTCGACGGCACGGGCGTGGCGCCTAACCAGCTGATCTCAAAGTCCGACATCGACATGGGCAAGCTGGTCTTCAACCCTGCCTCCGGCGAGAGCGGCGCCCCCTACACGACGTTCCAGTTCAAGGTGAACGACGGCACGGTGGACAGCGAGGACGCCTACACCATGACCGTCAACGTGATACCCGACAACGCCACCGGCAAGCCCGCCATCTCCGGCCCGCCCCAGGTGGGCAAGGCGCTGACGGCGGGCATCGGGGACATCGCGGACGGCGACGGCCTGCCGTCGACGGTGTTTCCGGCGGGCTACACGTTCCAGTGGGTCGAGGTCGATGGCGGCACGGAGACCGACATTTCCGGGGCGACCTCGCAGACCTACACGCCCGCGGCCGGCCTCGTGACCAAGGCGATCAAGGTGCGGGTCGGCTTCACCGACGGCGGGGGCAACGCCGAATCGCTCACCAGCGACGCGACCTGGGCGGTGATGCCGGCGGCGTCCTCGAACTGCCTGGACAACGGCACCGTCTGGTGCGGGACGCTGACGGTGGGGCAACGGGATGATGACATGACATGGGCAGGTTTCGAAGATGCTGCAGGTTTCGATATCGGCAGCGTAAGTCCCGCGACCTTCGCTCTCGACGGGATCGATCATTCGGTGAATGAACTGCTTGTGGGCGGAATAAACACTTTGTTTTTGTCAACGACTCCCGATCTTCCTTCTCATGGCGCCGGCCTGTCCATCCATGTGCAGACAATTTCCGGCGAACTCGATTCGCCCCTGGCAGGAAGCAGAACTCCAGGTACGGGGTCCGATTGGCAGCTCTTTGGGGTTCTGTATAACGATGACACTACAGCCGTATCCGACGTTCCCCTGCTGCGGAGAAGCGATATCGCCAGTCGCTTTCCCAACGCAACCCCCATCGGCACCGAAGTCGCGGTCCGCCTGAGCTACGACGCCGCCCGCGACCCGCGCCTGAGCGATCTCGAGGTCGAGAACGCGGCGGACGACGAGGCCATCGCGCTCACCCCGTCGACCTTCGATTCGGCCACGACCACCTATTCGGCCTCGGTGGCCAACGACGTCTCCCAGGTCACCATCAAGCCGACGGCGAACGGTTCCGGCGCGACCTTCGAGTATCTCGACCACGCCGGCACTGAAATCGACGATGCCGACGGCGCGAAGGACGACTGGCAGGTCCCGCTCCCGGTCGGCGTCAACCGCATCCGGGTGAAGGTGACGGCCGAGACCGGCGGCGCCACCGAGACCTACATGCTGGTGCTCACCCGCGCCGCCCCGAACGCCACCACGGCGCTGGTGTCGAATACGGGGCAGTCCCGGACCCTTAGTGGGCTAGTCATCGGCAGCACGGGCACGGGGATAAGGACGCAGACCTTCACCACCGGCTCGAACAGCGCCGGCTACCACCTGACTTCGGTGGGCGTCCGTGTCGACCGTGAAGACTTCGAGGCCGGTGAGACCTTGAATGCGTGGATCTACACCGTGAAAAGCAACGGCCACAGGAATGCGCTGCTCTACACGCTCAGGATTCCCGACAGCTTCGCCGACGATGCGGTCAACGTCTTCGAGGCGCCGCCCGGCGCCACGCTGGAGGCGGACACGGACTACATGGTCTGGCTGGAGGGAACCGGCAACAGCTCGGACGATTTCGTATTGAACCAGACCGATTCCGATGCCGAGGACGCGGGCAAGGCCGCCGGATGGAGCATCGAGGATGCCTTTCGGGAAGGCAACACCCTGTCCGTCGACGGTAGGTCGTTGCTGATCGCCGTCAACGGCAGCGCGATTCCCGTGGCCAACACCGCCCCCACGGCCGCGGACAAAACGGTGACGACGGCGGAGGACACGGCCTACACGTTCGAGGCGGACGACTTCGGCTTCGAGGACGACGACGCCGGCGACACCCTCGCCAGCGTGAAGATCACGGTCCTGGCGACCGATGGCGAGCTGCGGCTCGACGGCACGGCCGTGCAGGCAAACGACGTGATCTCGAAGTCCGACATCGACGGCGACAAGCTGACCTTCGTCCCGGACGTGAACGAAAACGGCGCCTCCTACGCGACCTTCAAGTTCAGGGTGAACGACGGCACGGTGGACAGCGCCGCGGAATACACCATGACCGTGGACGTGACGGCGGTGGACGACGCCCCCGCGGACGCGCTCGTCAGCAACCTGGACCAGGCCGACGACACCGATGTCGACCTCTCCGTGAACCCCGCGCAGCAGTTCACCACCGGCTCGAACGCCAGCGGCTACACGCTGACCGGCGTCGACATCAGGGTCGAGGCCCGTCATGCCAATACGTTCTCGATGTCGGTGTGCTCGGTGGACGCCAGCGGCTATCCCACGAGTACGTGCACAGCGCTCACGGCGCCGGGGGACTTCACGGTGCGCGACCTCCGCTTCACCGCGCCGGCGAACACCGTGCTCGCGGCCGACACGATGTACGCCGTGGTCCTGGACATCGTCACGAGCGCCGTGCTGGATGCAACGACCTCCGACGGCGAGGACACCGGGAGCGCGGCGGGATGGAGCCTCGCCGACGCCTATTTCTCGAACAGCGGCGGCACCTGGTCGACGTCCGCAGGCGGAAAGGAACTGCGCATCGCCGTCCGGGGCGCCGCCAGGTCCGCCACCAACACCGACGCCTCCGGCGCGCCGGCGATCACGGGCACCCCGCAGGCGGGCCAGGCGCTGACGGCGGCGATCGGCACCATCGCGGATGTGGACGGGCTGCCGACCACCTTCCCGGACGACTACACGTTCCAGTGGGTGCGGGTGGACGGCAGTGACGAGACCGACATCTCCGGCGCGACTTCGGGCGCCTACACGCTGACCGACGAGGACGTGGGCAAGACGGTCAAGGTCGAGGTGAGTTTTACCGACGACGGCGGCAACAGCGAGGGACCGCTCGCCAGCGCCGAGACCGCCGCGGTGCTCGCCGCCGCGGAGGACTGCACGACCGACCGCGCCGGCGCCGACTGGTGCACGACGCTGACGGTGGGGACTCGTAACCAGAACCCCTTTGTGCTCTACGGGTACGACGGAGAAGGCAGCAACCAGTTTGGCGCGCTGGGCGACGCAACCATCGAGTACGGCGGGACGAGCTTCGCGGTCGAAGAGCTTCGGCTCAATGTGAACAGCGTTTTTCCTTCAAACTCGGAGGTCCAGGTCGAGCTCGACGCCTTCCTGTCACGGGACACGGTGTTCGACCTGGGCGGGCATGAGTTCACCGCCGACGCCTCGTCCGAACAGAGCGCTGTAGGGGGTTATCGATGGGCCCTCCCCACCGGCATGTCCTGGATCGTTGGCCAGAAGGTCACGGTGAGCGCGACCCTCGGCAACTTCCCGCCGACGGCTTCGGACAACACGGTGACGACGGCCGAGGACACGGAGTACACGTTCACGGCGGCGGACTTCGGCTTCGAGGACCTGGACGGCGACGATCTCGCCAGCGTGACGGTCACGGCCCTGGAGGACGAGGGCGACCTGGAGCTCGACGACGTCGACGTGACGGAGGACCAGGAGGTCACGAAGGCGGACATCGACGGCGGCAAGCTGACCTTCACCCCGGCGTCCCAATGGCATTGAATTAGGCCCGATCAGATTTTCCTGATTTTCGCGCCTTTTCAAAGTCCATGTTTTTTGGACGTTTCCGCGCTCGCGCGGGGATTTTTCGTTCGGGCTTGACTCATGGAGCGGATCGGTTCATCATAG
>JAJEAZ010000627.1 GCA_022824105.1 Alphaproteobacteria bacterium | reverse complement strand
TTGATCGGTCCGAAGTCAAGCGATCTCGATCTCCTCGATTTTGCCAGGAACACGCTGGCCTTGGAACACGACGCAAGAGCCTGTCCCCACGCGTCCATTCGCTGTCAAGCACCAGACAATCGGTTCGATTGGGAAAGATGCGGCGATGCCAGAATCCATGAAAGGTTCACTGGAGAAAAACGCTGAACGGCCTTTTGAAAGCGCTGAACAACTCGGCGAGGTTCCGGTGGCTGACACCCTCCGACGCTCTTAGTCCGGCGGGCGCGCCACCCGGCGGAACAAGCGCCTTCCGACTTCCCGCTCCCAGTGAGCGCGATGGAACTTTCCGGGCATGCAGAGACTATCGGGCTCGACCGGTTTTCGGGCGCTTCGACCTTGATGACGCCCGCAATCCGCTCCACCACGCGCCAACTTCTGGTGTCGCGCACCGGGGCTGGCGGTCGACACGCAGCCTACCGCCCGTAGTCGATCTCGGCACCCATGCAGCGCGACGGCCTGCGGCTCCTCTCCAGTTCCAGTTCGCGCTCCCTGATCTCCCTTTCGCGCTCCATCTGCGTCCTGTGCGCGGCCTCGACCTCCTTTCGGACGGGCGCGTCGCGACTGACCGTTTCCGTGACCGCGGCTGCCGTCTCGCGCAGCCGCTTCTCAAGCTCGGGAACCCTGGCGACATGCAGGCCGTAGGTCTCGGGGTCGCCGAGAACCTCCCGGGTGAACGTGTTCACGCACAGTGATGGTCCATCGATCACGCAACCTCATGTATCTAGGCATGCCGAATTTGCATCGAGGCTAGTCCGAGAGAACATGACAGCCAATTCGTCGCGCAGGGCCTTGATCGCGTCACACGCGACAAGAGCGACGAAAATGCAGTCCAGCGGCGAGATTCAAGGTAATCGCAGTTGAATCTCAAAGTGTCACGGAGTACGCTTCATACTGCACCTCTGCTGTTCCTGTCGTTGCACGGCCGGCCATCAGGCTGTCGCCGCGAGAGCGGTTGCCCCGGTCGTTTCGTCGGCGGCGGGTCGGGGATTTCGAACAGGCAGTAGCCCGCGTCGCAATGGACGTGTCCGTGCAGGAGCCCGGCCTTGCGCCATTTGTGGACGGTGCTTTCAGCCACCCCGAGTTGCCTGGCGATCTCTTCGCTGCCCAGGAACCCGCGGTCGCGCAGCCGCCTGTAGCGGGACTTCAAGTCGTACCGCTCTCTCACCACGCTGACCAGCTTCGCGGTGAAGGCAAGGCCGTATCCGCTTCGGTGTCCGCGCTCGTTGAGGATCTTGGCGACCTCGCCATCGGTGTGATCGTCCAGCAACCTGTCGATCTCGGCGACGACTTCGGCACTGGTCTTGTGCATCTCGCACCCGCGCGGATCCGGCGTCCAGGTGAGCTGGCGGGTCGCGCCGCCGCGCAGCCGCACCCCCAGGCTCCGGGTGGCCTTGGTCATTGTCACGTCCTCGATCAGCAGCCGCGCCATCCGCTTGCGCTCGCGGTTCGGCGTCGCCGGGTCGTTCCACAGGCGGGGGAAGTCGCTCGCCAGCGCGAGGATCCGCTCGCGTTGCCCGTCGTCCATCCCCTGGTCCGGTTCGGCGCGGCCGCGTTCAAGCTCGCGCTGCGCCTCGTCGACCGCCCGCAGCTTCTCGTTCCACTCCGCCTCCAGCACGTCGGCGACGATGCGGTTGTCGGGACGGGTCTGCATGAACCGCTGCCGCGCGAGGTCCGCTTCCTCGCGGGCGCGCCGCACCCGCTGAGCCCGCCACAGATCGGCCTCCTCGGCGCGCGCGGCGAGTTCGTCCTGCACCTGCAGCGCCACGTCCAGCGTGAGCGGCGTCATCAGCCCCACCAGCATCTCGCCGACCTTGCGGTCGATGGCGGCGCCGGGGATGCTCTGGCACCAGCGGCTCGCAGTCTGGCTGCCTTCCTCGCAGCACACGTAATATGGATGCAGGCCCCCTTTGCGCTTCTTGTAGCGCACCGCCATGGTCCGGCCGCACACGCCGCAGATCGCCAGGCCCTGCAGAAGCGCCGGCCCTTCGCGCGGAGGCGGGCGCCGCGCCGCGCCGTCCGCGTGGGCGTTGTCGTTGTCGCGAAGCTGGCGCTCGTTCCGTTCGAACCGTTCCCAGGTGATGTAGCCCGGATGGGCGTCGCGCAGCAACACCGTCCATTCCTCCTTCGGAAGGCTCCTCGTCTCGACACCGCCGCCGGGGCGCCGCCGGCTGCGGCTGCGCCCGTACACGTAGGCGCCCGCGTATCGCGGATTGTGCAGCGTCCGGAGCGTCCGCGCGTGCCTCGGCGGCATCCAATGCAGTTCGCCCCTGTGCGGCCCGGTTTGAGGACGGTACGGGAACAGCAGCTCCTCCCGGTAGAAGTGCTTCACCGTGGCCTTGGCCGAGCCGGTCCGGGTGAAGGTGTCGAACAGCAGCCGCAGGCTGTGCTGCACCTGGATGTCGGGGTCGAGCACCACCTTGCCGAGCGGGTCGTAGACCAGCCCCACCGGGAGAGGAAGCCTCAGCTCGCCGCGCCTGGCCGCGTTCAGCGTCCCGCCGCGCAGCCGGGCGCGCATCATGTGCAGCTCCGCTTCCGACATGGTCCCTTTGAGCCCTTATGTCGTGCAGCTTCTTATGTCGGGCAGCGAATGCAACCCGCTGCCGGCACGAAGCCCTTTCCGGGACTGCCCGACATAAGATTTGGCCTTCAGATCGCCTTCAACTGTTCAAGCAAGCCGCCTTTCGCCTTCCATCGCGGCTCTTCTCCGGTATCGCCGGGGCAGGTGGATTTCATCGCCTCTTCCTTCGCCTTCATGTCGATTTCGACGTAGATGTTGGTGGTTTCGAGCGACACGTGACCGAGCCAGGCCCGGATGGTGTTGATGTCGACGCCGGAGCGAAGCAGATGGCAGGCGCAGCTGTGCCTGATGACGTGCGGCGTGATCCTCTGCCCATCGAGTTCCGGAACGCGGGCTGCGGCCCGCTCCACGAGCTCGATGATGCCGTGCCGGGTGTAGGCCTTCCGATGCCGGCTCCAGAAGACGGCCCCGCAACCGGGCGGCCGGTCCCTGGAAAGGGCGGCGAGGGCCTTGGCGGTGCTCGCCCAGATCGGAATGACGCGGATCTTTCCTCCCTTGCCGTGGATGGTCGCCCGGGCGTTCTCGCCCGTGCGTTCCGGGAGGTGCAGGTCCTCCACGCGCAGTCCAGCCGCCTCGGAGGCTCTCGCCCCTGCGTTGTAGAGAAACAGCAGGCAGGCATGCTCGACCCGCCCGGCCGCGGTCTTCCTGTCCGGCCCCGCGATCATGGCGTCCATGCTTTCCGCCGACAGCCAGGCGATCCGGGTCCGCACCGCCTTCTTGAGCGGAATGGCGCGGATGCCGGAGGCCCATTCGACGAGGCCGGCATCGCGCATCAGGACATAGCGGGCGAAGGACCGGATCGCGGCGAGGCGCTGGTTGCGGGTCTGCACCGAGCAGCCCCGTTCCTGCTCCAGGTGGGCGAGAAAGGCCGTCACGCGGTCAACGGACAGGTCCTCGACCTTGAGGCGTTCCACCGCCCTGCCGCAGCGCCTGGCCACGAAGGGCAGCAACAGCGTCAGACTGTCGCGATAGCTCTTGCGGGTGTTGACGGCCAGATTGCGCTCGGTCGGGAGATGCTCCATGAGAAAGCGCTTGATCCAGGTGCCCAGGGCTGCGTCGCGTTCAGGCATGGCTTGTCCCTCCTTTCGGATGTTGCCCGGCATCGGGGCTTCGGTAGCGCTCGCTGTAGCTCTCGAACCGGCGGCCGGCCTCGTCGAGCAGTTCCGGGGTCATCGAGATGTAGACCTGCGTCGCCGCCACGCTGCCGTGGCCGAGATAGGTCGAAAGCGCCGGCAGGAGCTTCTGGACGTCAGCCCCTTCGCGATACCACGAGGCCAGACGGTCCGTGGCAAAGCCGTGCCGAAGCGAATGCAGGCATGGTGCCCGGAATCCGGGTTTGCCCGTGTCGATTCCGGCAGCCCGAAGCGTCGCCTGGAAGGCGTTCCGGACGATGGCTTTGCCCAGCGGCGATCCGTCGCGGCAGGCGAGGAAGGTGGAGGCCATTCCCTCGCGGAGGGGGCGTTGTGCCCGGATGGCGGCGTATCGGCGAAGCTCGTCGGCGAGGTCGGCACCGATCGGCACGATGCGGCTCTTGTAGAATTTCGACTCGTTCACCGCGAGCATCGCGGAGCCCGGATCCACGTCCGCCATGGTCAGCCGTCGCGCCTCCCCGGATCGCAGCCCGGCGCCGTAGAGGATGAGCAGGAATGTCCGGAAGGTCTCTGCATCGAGCTTGGGGCAGCGCCTGCGGCCACTGCCTGCCGCCTTGAAGAGGCGGCGCAGTTCCTCACGGGTGAAGATGAATGACGGCGCGACCTCCGGAGGCCGCGGCTCTGCTTCCCGCGGCGGCATGGGATCGCGGCTCACGTGCCCCCGGCTCAGCGCGAACCTGTAGAAGCCGGCGAGCGTTCCGTACTTGACGGAACGGGTTCTCGTGAGCGCGCCCTTGCCGGCAAGAAAGCGGCGGACGTCATCCTCGCCCACCGTGTCGCAGTCCCTGTCTTCCCCGACCTGGCGGCAGAACGTGTCGAGGGATTGCGCGCTTGAGCGGAACTTCGCGCCATGGCTGCGCTGCCACGCCACGTAGCGGTCAACGGATTCACGCAGCGTCATCGAGCAGCTCCTTCAGGCGGATGTCGGCGACCGGGCGAAGCGCGGCGAGATCGACTTTCGCGTATGTGGCTGTCGCGCCCGGGCTGGAATGGCCAAGGAAATCGCCCACGGTCTTCAGTCCGCACCCCTCGTCGACCAGCCGCTGTGCCGCCGCATGGCGAAATGCATGGGCGCCCCGGCGCTTGCCGGTGATGCCGACGCGGCGCGCGCGGCTGTTGACGATCGTTCCTATCGCGCCACTCCTCAGCGGCCTGAACGGGGCCGGCAGGGTCAGGAACAACGCCCGCTCCCGTGCCGATTCCGGACGCACCTTGAGAAGATAGTCCATCACCGCGTTGCCGACGGCCGGGGTCAGCGGGAAATGGTCGGTCAGGCCGGTCTTTGGACGGAACACGCGCAGCATGTCCCGCTCCCAGTCGATGTCATCGACGCGGAGGGCGCCGACCTCGCCGGCCCTCAGCCCGCAGGTCGCAAGGACCATCAGAACTGCGCGGTCGCGACAGTCTGCCGGACTCGTGCCTTCGGTCGTCGCGAGCAGCTTCTCGATTTCGTCCCGCTCGAACCCCTTGGGAACCGGCCGGTCGGGATAGGCCAGTGGCGGCATGATGCACCCGGCGATGCCCGGCCGGCACCAGTTCCGGGCTTCGGCAAATCGGAAGAAGCTCCGCAGGCGCTCGGCCAAGGCGCGCGAGGACGTTCGGCGAAGGCCTCCACCTGCGATCCGCGCGGCAAGGTATTCGTCGACGTCACCGATCACGATGTCGGCAAGCGCCAGGTTCCTGCCCGCCGCCCAGACGAAGAAACGGTCGCTTTCGTAGCGGCAGTTGCCGACGGTCGCTTCGGACAGCCCCCGATCGTCACGCATCCAGGCCGCGCAGGCCTCCACCTGCCGGGCGTGCGGATGCGCGTCCCGAACCGGCTCCTCAAGCCAGCCGAGGAAGCGCAGCCAGCGAAAGGCGTAGCGCCGGAAGTTCGCGGCGGAAACCTCGGGAACGTTCCGGCACCACTCCTGAACCGCCGTCTCCACCGTCGACAGATCGACAGGAACGTCGGCATCAGGCAGGTCCAGCAGCTCCACGAGAGCAAGCTGGGTGCGCGCGACCCGGCGCACGACGTCGCCGACCGTTCCCCAGGCAGCCACGGTGCGAAGATACCGCTCGCGCTCAATCGCCAGGGGCGCGCATCGGTACTTCGCGATGGTCGCAGGGGCCTTGTACAGTGTCTCGAACATGATTCATCTCCTGAAAGGTTGGAGATGACGTCATGTCAGACAATCCGCGTCACGGATATTATGTCGGGCAGTCCCGCAAAGGGCTTCGTGCCGGCAGCGGGTTGCATTCGCTGCCCGACATAAGAAGCTGCACGACATAAGGGCTCAGATGTCGTATACGACATCTCATTCCGAGGAGGAGCCGGTCGTTGAAGCTGCCGGGATCGTAGACGCCGTCCTCGTCGAGGATCAGGGTGTCGCTCAGCGCGCAGATCTCGAGCAGCCGATGCCAGTCGGTGGAATTTCGCGCGAGGCGGCTGACCTCGAGCCCGAGCACGATTCCGGCCCGTCCCATGCCGACCTCGGCGACCAGGTGCTGGAAGCCCTCGCGGTCTCCGTCGGCACCGGACCGGCCGAGATCGCTGTCGAACACGACGATGCTCTCGCTCGGCCAGCCCAGCGCCATCGCCCGCTCCCGCAGCGCGTACTGGCGCCGCGTGCTCTCGCCGTGGTCGAACACCTGGCGCAGGGTGGACTGGCGCACGTACAGGTAGGCGTCGCGGCTGAGGTGCCCCGCATTCACTTTCTGACGGGCGTCGCTCATGCCGTTCTCCCTTCCAGGTGGACGGCGAGCATGGCGGTCAGGATGTCGATCGCCGACGTCTCGACCCCGGTGGGCAGCGGTCCGGGCGAAGGCTCCGCGCAGGCGGCGACCGGAGCGGGCAGGTCGGCGAAGGCGTGCAGCCAGGCCGCGACGCCGCGCAGCGCCACGACGGCGCTCCCGTGGCGGTCGTGGACGGCGCCGGGATCGACGGCATGGCGGCGCATCCGCTCGTAGCCCTGCCCGTAGGCGGAATGCCCGGCCGCAGGGAGCGCGGCGGACGGCGGGCGGCGCGTCACGGTCTTTTTCCCCGTGCAAGGGCGCGGCCGACGCTGCTGCGATGGACGGTGATGCCGAAACGCTCGCGCACCAGCTCGACCAGGTCCGCAGCGGTCATCTCCGGCCGCTCGCCCTTCGCCTCCCGCAGCGCCTGGACCACGTCTTCGCCAAGCTTGTGGGGCCGGCGCGGTCCCGGCCGGTCCGGCAGCAGTCCCGGCAGTCCGCCCACCTCCCAGGCGCGCTGCGCCTGGTACCAGGTGGGCCGCGAGACGCCGAAGCTGGCGGCCGCATGGCTCACCGGCACGCCGTCCTCGCGCACGCGGCGCAGCATCTCGTACCGGACCTGGAGCAGGTCGCGCGGGTCGAAGAACGCGTTCGACGCGAACAGTTCGTCGCGCACCGTCCCGGCGTTCGGGTTCAGGCAGCCGTGCTC
>JAJEAZ010000428.1 GCA_022824105.1 Alphaproteobacteria bacterium | reverse complement strand
GTGCCGGTAAACCGGGTTACGACGATCCTGAACGGCCAGCGGGGAGTGACCGCGGACACGGCGCTCCGCCTGGCGCGGTATTTCGGCACGACGCCGGAGATCTGGCTGAGCCTGCAAAAGACCTGGGAGTTGCGCCGGGCGGAAATCGAATCGGGCCGCGAAATCGCCAATCGCGTAACGCCCCGGCAGTCGGCGGCATAGGCGGTTTGGGCCGTAACAGAGGAGTGAGGATTCGACTTGAAGCGCCATAAGCAAACCGATGAGATCGGGGAGCAACTGACCGCTTTGCCGGAGGAGGCGGAGGCCAGCGACGATCCCGCCGCCCTCATCGCAGCCATCCGCCGAGAGCGGGCGAAGCAGAAGGCTGTAACGACGTCAGAGATACTGTCTTGGCGCCACGAAGGACACGGGACTAATACCAGCGGTCGTTGACCGGAACCGATGGCGGCGCCACCCCCACCGTCGCCCCGGCCCCCGCCGGTCCCCGCCTCCGAGCGGGGAAGCCGGGGCCCAGCTTCAGTCCTCGCGGCAGCCCCGGATCGGGGTCCGGGGCAGACCCCGGCGGTCGAGCCTGTTCTCCACCGGCTGCGGTGGCATCGGGAGCCAGAGATGGGCCCCGGCTCGGGGGCCGGGGCGACGATATGGGCCGCAATCTTCCCATGAGTCCAAAGTCGATGCCGTTGGTATAAGGTGCGCCGTCCGGGGTTGTGCCCGGGTCTTTGACGGCAGAGTAAGCCCCCTTGGCCAAATTTACTCCCCGTGCCCCTGCGCCCGGAATGCCCATTTCACGACCGCGCCGTCCGCGCCCGTGCGGCCTTCGACGATGATCGCCTGGGTGTCCCGGCGGCGGCCGTCGCCGAGATAGACGCTGGGGCCGAGCGCGAGCCTGGCGCCGGCCGCGCGGAAGCGCCATTCCTGGCGGCCCGGAAGCGCCAGCTGCACCGCGCCCGCCTCCAGCCGCGCCTGCACGTCGGGGTGGAGGTGGAAGCGCAGGCTGAAGGGCCAGCCGGCATTGCCTTCCAGCAGGTCCTCGCCGCGCAGGTCCCCGCCCTGGCCGGAGAGATAGAGCCGCCGGCGGTGGATGAGGCCGAAGGGCGCGGCATAGCCGTCATGGCTGAGGTCGAGCCACAGGCCGCCCTCGCCCTCCGAACGCCGCGCCTCCACATTGAGGCCGCCCGCCCGCACCCCGCCGCCCTTGTCGATCTCGACGGCATGCACGTCGTTCACGGTCAGGGTGGAATGGGCGGCGGTGGCGCGCGCCAGCTCCTTCCAGGGCGCCGAGCCGTCCGCCGGCGCGCCGCAATTGACGACGATGCGCTGCGCCCCGTCGCTGAACTCTATGGCGAGCGGGCTGGAATGGCCGCCCCGGTCGAAGCCCTTGGCGGTCGGCAGCCCGCTGTCCACCAGCACAAGCGTGCGGCCCGCATGCAGCCGGTCGAACCCCGCCTCGATGCTGCGCGTCGGCGGCCGGCCGTGATGGTCCACGCGGGCGAGCGCGAGGTCGACCAGCACGCTCTCCGACTCGTGCCCGCCGTGGAAGCAGGCGAGCCGCTTGTCGCCGTGGCGGAAGAAGGAAAGCGGCGGGCCGGCGTTGCGGATGGTTTCCGTCAGGCGCTGTGGCGGGGCCATGGGAGCTGCGCGCAGCAGGCCCTGGATCTCGATCAGCCGGCGCAGCGCCGACAGGTGCGCCACCGGGTTGCGGGAGCGGTGGAAGCCGTCGGCGAAAAACTGCTCGTCGAGCGCGCGGTCGATGCGGCGCAGCACGGCCCCGGGCGGCTGTCCGAAGGCGATGGCGGCGGCGAGCGCACCGGTGAGCGCGGCGAGGCGCGGCACGCCCTGCGGCGCCGCTTCGACCGAGCGGGCCAGCAGCCGGGCGTGCAGCGCCATGCTCTCGGCGATCCGATTGCGGAAAAGGTCGCCCGCGCTTGCGGCGAAGAACTCGAAACTGCCGAGCCAGGAATAGAGCCTGGCGCCGGCGATGTCGGCGCGCCAGACCTCGCCGCGGCCGCTGCCGTGCGCGTCGAGCCACAGCAGCACCAGGCGCCTCGCCTCCCGCCGGCCCTGGTCGCCGCCGATGGCGCGCAGGTCGCGCATCCAGTCGAAGCGGTGCAGCAGCAGCGCCGTGCGGTCCTCGGGCCGGGCCTCCAGCGCCGCCGCCAGGCGCCCGCTGTCGTTGAGCAGCGCCTGGCCCCGGTCGGAGACGCCGGGCCAGAGGTCGCGCGGCGCCAGCGCAATACTGCGCACCGCGCCGGCGCTGCCGATCCGTCTGGGAAACCCTGCAGGGAACAGCCGCCGCCCCGCAAGGCCGCGCACGCCGATCAAGGCGCGGCCTCGCGCAACCGGCGGATGCGCCCGGCGCATCCCTGGAAGCCGTCCGCGAAGACGAAACTGCCGGCGACCAGCACGTCGGCGCCCGCGGCCCGCACCTCGGCGGCGGTCTCGTCGGTGATGCCGCCGTCCACCTCCAGGTCGATCTCGCGGCCCGACTCGTCGATGCGGGCGCGGAGCCCGGCGATCTTGGCGCATTGGGCCGGCAGGAAGCTCTGGCCGCCGAAACCGGGATCGACCGTCATCGCCAGCACAAGGTCGATATCGCCCAGCACGGCATCGACGGCCGAGGCCGGCGTGCCGGGGTTGAGCGCCACGCCAGCCCGGCGGCCGGCCTGCTTGATGCGCTGCACGCTGCGGTGGAGATGCGGCCCCGCCTCGGCATGGACGGTCACGATGTCGGCCCCGGCATCAAGGAAGTCGGGCAGCAGCGGCTCCAGCGGCGCGATCATCAGATGCGTGTCGAACGTCCGGTCCGTCCGCTTGCGCAGCGCCTTCACCACCGCCGGGCCGATGGTGAGGTTGGGGACGAAATGCCCGTCCATGACATCGATATGAATATAGTCGGCCCCGGCCGCAACCAGAGAATCCACGGCGGCCCCGAGTTCGGCGAAGTCGGCGGAGAGTATCGAGGGAGCAATCCGCGTTGACCGGCGCATAAACAATTGATAGCAGCAGCCCGGCGGACTATCAATCCGGCGCGCGCCCGAAACGCAAGCGAGAGAGGCATGGCGGCACCGATTCCGTTTTACCGGGATTTCGATATCGAGCCGGACCGGGTCTATGAGCTGACGCCGCTGGTGCGCCGGATCACCAGCGCCAATCCGAGCCTTTTCACCTTCAAGGGCACAAATACCTACATCGTCGGGCGGGGCGAGGTGGCGGTGATCGACCCCGGCCCGGAGGACGCGGCGCACACAAGCGCGATCCTGGAGGCGCTCCGGGGCGAAACCGTGACCCGCATCGTCGCGACCCACACCCACCGCGACCACTCGCCCGGCTGCGCCGCGCTCAAGGCGGCCACCGGCGCGCCGCTCTGCGGCTTCGGCCCGCACGGCACCGGCGCGCGGCGCAACTGGCCCTTCGACTCGCCGGAAGGCGGCGACACGGGCTTCGACCCCGACATCCGCGTGCCCGACGGCGGGCGCATCGAGGGCCGGGGCTGGACCCTGGAAGCCGTGTTCACGCCGGGCCACATCTCCAACCATCTCTGCTTCGCGCTTGCGGAGGAGGACTCGCTGTTCAGCGGCGACCATGTGATGGGCTGGTCCACCTCCATCGTCTCGCCGCCCGACGGCGACATGGCCCACTACATGGCGAGCCTGCGCAAGGTGCGGGCGCGCACGGAAACCCCCTGGTGGCCGGGCCACGGCCCGCCGATTACCGATCCGGGGCCGTTCGTGGACGCCTTCATCGCGCACAGGCAGGAGCGCGAGCAGGAAATCCTGGCCTGCCTCGAAGCAGGCGTGGCGGCGATCCCGGACATGGTCCGGCGCATCTACACGGATGTCGATCCGGGACTGCACCGCGCCGCCGGGCGCTCGGTGCTCTCGCATCTGCTGCATATGGTCGAGGACGGGCGCGCGGCCTCGGGCGACGACCCGCCCGGCCCGGACTCGCGCTATGCCCTGGCGTGACCTAAGAGTGGGCGGGGAGCAGAGGGTGGAGGCGGCGATGGGGGACGGGGACGGCATCGAACGGCTGAGGGACGCGATCGGCAAGGCGCGGCGCGCGGTGGTCTTCACCGGGGCCGGCATCAGCACCGAGTCCGGCATCCCGGATTTCCGCAGCCCCGGCGGCGTCTGGGACCGCTACAAGCCGATCATGTTCGACGACTTCGTCTCCTCGGAGGAGATGCGGCGCGAGACCTGGCGGCGCAAGATCGAGACCGACAAGACGATGACAGGCGCCCGCCCGAACCGCGGCCATCGGGCGGTGGCGGCGCTGGTCGAGCGCGGCATCGTGTCGGCCGTCATCACGCAGAATATCGACGGGCTGCACCAGGCGTCGGGCGTGCCGGACGACAAGGTGATCGAACTGCATGGCAACGCCACCTACGCCGCCTGCCTCAATTGCGGCCTCCGGCACGAGCTGGAGGACATACTGGCCGCGTTCCGCAAGGACGAGACCCTGCCGGTCTGCAATGCCTGCGGCGGCATGGTGAAGACGGCGACGATCTCCTTCGGCCAGGCCATGCCGGAAGACGCCATGCGCCGGGCCGAGCTCGAGACGATGGCCGCCGACCTGTTCATCGTCTGCGGCTCCTCGCTGGTGGTCTATCCGGCGGCGGGCTTCCCGATCGCGGCGAAGCGCAACGGCGCCTTCCTCGCCATCGTCAACCGCGAGCCGACCGACCTCGACCGCTTCGCGGACCTCACCGTGCATGACGAGATCGGGGACGCGCTGGGCGGCGCGGTCGGCAACAACTGATGGCGGTTCCAACGCTGGACGGGCTCGACGCGGCCGGGCTGACCGTGCTGCTGCGCGCCGACCTCAATGTCCCCATGCGCGGGGGCAGGGTGGGCGACCGCACGCGCATCGAACGCACCCTGCCGACGATCCGCGAACTCGCCGGGCAGGGCGCGCGCGTCGTCGTCCTCTCCCATCTTGGCCGGCCGAAGGGCAGGCCCGCGCCGGAGCTTTCGCTGCGCCCGGTGGCGGAGGCGCTGGCCGATGCGCTGGAAGCGCCTGTCGCCTTCGCGGCCGACGACCCGGCCGCGGTCATTGCCGGCCTGCCGGCGGGCGGGGTGGCGCTCATGGAGAACCTGCGCTTCGACCCCGGCGAGGAGGCCAACGATCCGGCCTTTGCCGCCCGCCTGGCCGCGCTCGGCGATATCTATGTCAACGACGCCTTCTCCGCCGCGCACCGGGCGCACGCCTCCACCGAGGCGCTGGCGCGGCTGCTGCCGGCCGCGGCGGGGCGGCTGATGCAGCGGGAGCTTGAGGCGCTGGAGGCGACCCTCAATGCGCCCGTGCGGCCGTCGGGGGCGATCGTGGGCGGCGCCAAGGTCTCGACCAAGCTCACCCTGCTCGGCAACCTCGTCGCGCGCGTCGATATGCTCGCCATCGGCGGCGGCATGGCGAACACCTTCCTGCACGCGCAGGGCTACGAGGTCGGCCGCAGCCTCTGCGAGCGCGACATGGCGGAGATGGCGCGCCATGTCCTCGATGATGCGCAGAAATGCGGCTGCACGGTGGTGCTGCCGGAGGATGCGGTCGTGGCGCCCGCACTGGAAGCCGGCGCGCCGACGGAAGTCGTGGCGGTGGACGAGGTGCCGCCGGACGCCATGATCCTCGATATCGGCCCGGAGAGCGTAGCCGGGCTGATCGACCGGCTGGGGCTGCTGCGCACCCTGGTCTGGAACGGCCCGCTCGGCGCCTTCGAGGTGCCGCCCTTCGACCGGGGCACCAGTGAGGTGGCGCAGGCGGCGGCCGGCATGGACGGGCTGCTGACCGTCGCCGGCGGCGGCGACACGGTGGCCGCGCTCGCCCGCGCCGGCGTGGTCGAGCGGTTCGGCTATGTCTCGACCGCGGGCGGCGCGTTTCTCGAATGGCTTGAAGGCCGGGTGCTGCCCGGCGTGGCGGCGCTGGAGGCCGCGGCATGACCCTTTTCCAACGACTGACCGCCGAATTCATCGGCACCGCCATGCTGCTCGCCGTGGTGGTCGGCTCCGGCATCATGGGCGAGACGCTCGCCGGCGGGAACACGGCCATCGCGCTGCTCGGCAACACCATCGCGACGGGCGCGATCCTGGTGGTCTTGATCCTGATCCTGGGGCCCATCTCGGGCGCGCATTTCAACCCGGCCGTCACGGTCGCCTTCCTGATGCGGCGCGAGATCGGGCCGGGCGACGCCGCGCTCTACATCCTCGTGCAGGTGGCGGGCGGCCTGCTGGGCGTTGCGGCGGCGCACATCATGTTCGAGCAGCCGGAGCTGTTCTTCGCCTCCGGCAAGGAGCGGTCGGGCTTCGCGCAGGCCTTCTCGGAGGGCATTGCGGCCTTCGGGCTGGTGTTCACCATCCTGCTCTGCCTGAAGGCGAAATCGGAGGCCGTGGCCTGGGCGGTCGGGCTCTATATCACCGCCGGCTACTGGTTCACCGCCTCCACCTCTTTCGCCAACCCGGCGGTGACGGTCGCGCGCGCCTTCACCGACACCTTCTCCGGCATCCGCCCGGAGGACGCGCCCGCCTTCATCCTCGCCCAGTTCATCGGCGCCGCGCTCGCCGTCGCACTCGCCCGCTATCTCGGCGCGGGGGCAGGCAAGGGGTAATACCAGCGGCGTCGGTTTCTGACTCATGAGGGGGATTCCGTTCCGGTCGGATTTCTGATTCAAGGTCGTGGGCTTGAATTGGAGGCTGGTGATGGGAGCGGCGATCGCCTTGCGGGGTGATTTCGATGCGGCTGATT
>JAJEAZ010000466.1 GCA_022824105.1 Alphaproteobacteria bacterium | reverse complement strand
AACGCTCGCCTCAAAACCGACCGCAGACACGACCCGCGACCCAATCAGGCCAGCCGCAGCGCCCCAAACGCAACGCAAACCTAAAACCGCATCCAAAATCTCAGCCGCTATTCCTCAGAACCTCAATTCTGCAAGTGCCTCTGACTTACATCGGGTTTTCGCAAGCCGTGTGAAGGCACTGGATGCCGATGACTGGTGGACCGACGACGACGAGGAAGACCCCCTAGAAGGCTGAATATCCTCAAGCCGCCGCCAGCGCGGCCTCGACGGCGGCAATCTGGTCGTGTACTGTTGCAAACTGTTGTCCAGCGTGGGGTTTCGACGCTGATCGGTGCTACCAGTTATCGATTTTGCGGAATATTCGTGGGTCAAGGCGCGTTGCCTGACGACACGCGTCTGGCCCGATCGTTATCGCCTTGCAGTCATGTCTGCGGCCTCTCCCGCCATGACCCGCGCCAAGGCGTCCCCGATCCGTTCCGCCGCTGCCTCGATATCGCGGTCGGCAAGATGGGCATAGCGTAATGTCATTCGGGTATTGCTGTGACCGAGCAGGCGGGAGACCACTGGCACCGGCACACCGTTCATCACCGCGTGGCTGGCGACCGTATGTCGGAGATCGTGAAGGCGGACATCCTCGATTCCCGCTTCCCGGCGAACCCTGTTCCAGAGCGGGAGTTCGGGACTGCGCGGCCGGTCGGGACAGACGGGCGAGGGAAACACGAACGGGCTCGGGTCCCGCGGTTGCCGTTCAAGGATATGTCGGGCGGCGGCGCTGAGAGGCACCCGTCTGGGTCCCGTCTTGCTGTCCTCAAGCTCCAGCGTGTCCGCGCGGACCTCCGACCAGCGCAGATTGACGATCTCGCCCCTCCGGCATCCGGTCAAAAGCAGCAGCCGGATCATGTCTGCCTGCTGCCGCCCGCCCTTACGGACCTGTCTGTCCAGAACATTGTGGAGGCGGGCGACTTCCTCCCGGGACAGGAACCGCGTGAGCGCCGGCCGACGGTTCATCTTCAGGCCCCGCGCGGGATTGACGCCGATGTGCCCGCAGGCGATGGCGAAGTTCATAATCTGGCGAAGAGTGGCAAGAGCATGGTTGGCGTTGCCGGGAGCCGTTCGGCTGAATGCATCGAACCACTTCCGAACCTGCGCTTGGGTAATGCGGTCTATCGGCCTGGACCCGAACGCTGGCAGAAGCCGCCCGTTCAGAAGGGCGGATATGCCCCGGCGGCTGGACGGCTTGTAGCCGTCGAAGTGGGCCTCCTTCCACGCCCCGGCGACAAAATCCCGGAACAGCGGGACCTCATGTGCCGGTTTTGCGGCCGCTTTCGGCTCGGCCTGGGCCTGTCGAACGCGGCATTCCCGACGGGCCTCGGCGACGCTCTTCAGGGCGACGGGGCCGAGGGAGACCCGCTTCGAGCGCCCGCCGGCGTCGAGCAGCAGGATCCAACTCTGCCCGCCCGAAGGCCGAACACGCACCCCGAGACCGACAGCGCGGCTGTCCCAGATCGTATATTCCCGCTCGCGGGGACGGAGGCGGGCAATGGCGGCGTCGGTGAGTTTCATGCGTTCTTTGGCTGCCATGGGTCAGCTCCCGAGCACCGCGCCAACCGTCTCGGCGGCGGCGTGCATCATGGGGTCGGCGGCATGCGTGTATTTCAGGGTCGTTTGCGGATGGCGATGACCGAGCAATCTTGCGATCGCAAGCACCGTCTCGCCCTGTCTCAACGCAAAGCTCGCATTGGTATGTCGCAAATCGTGCAGGCGGACGTCGTTCAGACCTGCTTCGGCGCGAACCCGGCGCCAAAACATGTCGAGCCAAACCTTGTTCCTAGGCCCGTCCGTTCTCGGCGCCGGAAAGACCCAGCCGTTCTTCCGCTCAAGCCTGTCGAGAATGCTCCTGGCCGGCTGAGAGAGCCACACGGTCCGGGGGCCGGTCTTGCTGTCGCGGAGGAACAGGTGGCCTTCCCGGTAGTCGGACCAGCGCAGGGTCAGGATTTCGCTCCTGCGGCACCCCGTAAGGAGCAGCAGGCGGACGATGGCGACCTGATGGGAAGACCGGGCGGCATGCGCCGTCAACCTGGCGGACAGACGGCGGATTTCCTCGTCGGAGAGGAACCGTTCGCGCCCCTTGCGGCGGTAGCGCCTGATCCCCCGGCAGGGGTTGGAGCCCTCGGGGCGCATGCCCATGGTCTCCGCCTCCCCCATGATGACGGACAGCACCGGCATGGACCGATCCGCCGCCACCGGCGTCGCGCGAAGCGAGGCGAACCAGTTCCTCACCTCCTGCCGGTCGATGTCCGCGATCTGACGCCCGGCGAAGTGCGGCAGGATCTGGCAGCGGAGATAGCTGCGGTTCACATTGAGCGTTCCGGCCTTCCAGAGCCGGGCATGGCGCTCGAACACGGTCGCGGCGACCGCTTCGAAAAGCGTCTCGTCGGGACGGTGCGGAGCTTCCTCGCCCCGACGGATTGCGGCAAGCGCCTCGACGGCCGAAGCCCGCGCCTCGTCGATGTTCATGGTTCCGGCATCGCCGACGATCTTCCAGACGCGCTCGCCGCGATGCTGGCATTGGACGAAGAACCGCTTCCTGCCGGTGGGCATCACCCGGACACCGAAGCCACGGAGTTTGGCGTCGCGGACATCGTAGGATGACTTGCGGGGCCTGAGCCGCTCGATGCGGGCAACAGTAAGGGTAGTCCTGGGCATGTCATTCTCCCGGTTCCGGTTGCAGCCAGGGAGCCAGGAGTTGCAGGCCGGTTCCCTAGTTGCACTTTTTCGGGAGAAAAAACGACGCTATATCAGATAGTTAGCACCCACAGGTGCGCTGGGCGGTGTAGCCCATCTCCGCGCCGCCGAACTCCTCCTCCACGGTGATGCCGAGCAGGCCGAGCGCGCCCATTTCGGGCCAGAGCGCACGCGGGAACTCGTTCGACCGGTCGATGGCGTCGGCGCGAGGGGCGATCTCGTCGGCCGCGAAGGTCTCGACCGACGCGCGCAGCAGATCGACATCCTCCCCGAGGCCGAAGTCGAACGGCGGCAGGGCGTTGGGGCGCATGGGCGCTCTCCGGCGCGATCAGCCCACGGCGAGCGAGGCGTTTCTCACATCGGTGACGAGCATGTGGGCCGGCGTGTGCGTGATCGCGAGCGGCGGGCGCGCGGAGCGCACGGCCACCTGCGGCGTCACCCCGCAGGCCCAGAAGACCGGCATCTGGTCCGGGGCGAGCTTCGGGTCGTCGCCCTGCCAGGCGCGGCCGATATCCTCCACGCCGATCAGCTCCGGCATGCCGAGATGCACCGGCGCGCCGTGGACGCGGGGATAGCGGCTGGTGATCTGGACCGCCTTGATCGCATCCGCCGGGGTGAACGGGCGCATCGACACGACCAGCTTGCTGTGGAAGCGCCCGGCCGGCGCGCAGTCGATGTCGGTCAGGAACATCGGGCAGACGCTCCCGTCCTCCCAGTGGCGCAGCCTGAGGCCGGCATCCACCAGCGGCTCCTCGAAGGAGAAGGAGCAGCCGAGCGCAAACACCACGAAATCGTCCCGCCAGAGGTCCTCGATGCTCACCACGTCGCCGTCATACTCGCCGTCCCGGAACACCCGGTAGCTCGGCAGGTCGGTCCTGATGTCGAGGTCCTCGGCGAGTTCCGGCAGGCGCGGATCGCCCGGCTCGGACATGGCCAGCAGCGGGCAGGGCTTGGGGTTGCGCTGGCAGAAGCGCAGGAAATCCTCGGCGTAGTCCAGGGGCATGATCGCGAGATTGGCCTGGACGAAGCCCTTGGCGAGCGCGCCCGTGTGGCCGCGATACTGGCCGGTGCGGATCTGGCGCCGGACTTCCCTGGGGTCGGCCGTGTCCCATGCGAGTTCGAGGCCGTGGGGGGCTTCGGCCAGGGCGGTTGCAAATGCGTTCATGACTCCTCCTCGCCGGGTCGTCCCGGAGCGCCGTCGTTTTCCCGATGGCGCAGTCTAGCGCGGATTTCTCCCCAGGGTCACGGCCGTCACAGGGCGGCGCTGGCCATGATGTAGAGGCCGAGCGCCAGCACGGCGAGGAAGAACACCCGCCGGAAGCGCGCCTCTGAGAGCCGCCGCCTGAGCAGGAGGCCCGCTCCCATGCCGAGAAAGGCCGGCGCGAGCGCGGCGGCCGACGCCAGGCCGAGCGGCCCGTCGAGCAGGCCGTGACGCTCCAGCGAGACAGCAAGCGCCAGGGTCGAGACGGTGAACAGCATGCCCATCGCCTGCACGAGCGCATCCCGGCCGAGGCCGATGGCCTGGAGGTAGAGCACGCCCGGCACGACGAAGGAGCCGGTCATGCCGGTGAGCACGCCGTTCACCGTGCCGAAGGCCGGCCCCGTCCAGCCCTGCCAGCGCGCCGGAATCGAGATGCCCAGCCCCGCCAGCCCCTGCGCCGCATAGGCGATCAGCAACAGGCCGAGCAGGCCCGAGAGCAGCG
>JAJEAZ010000635.1 GCA_022824105.1 Alphaproteobacteria bacterium | reverse complement strand
GCGGGCCGACGCAGTAGCTTGCCGGGCGAGCGCTGCGCATATCCCCTCGTCCCGAAGGCTCTGAACAGGAACGGCAGGGTTCGGCCATGATCGCGCGGAAGGAAGATGCAGGATTGGGCGCCGTTCCCCTGGCGTCCCTGGAGGCGGTTGCGCTCGACACCGAAACGACCGGCCTCGACACCGCCAGAGACCGGATCGTCCAGGTGGGCGCGGTCCGGCTCGGCGGCGGCGCCGTTGACGCAGGCGGGACATTCGACCGGATCATCGACCCCGGCGTTCCGGTCCCGCCGTCCTCGACGGCCATCCATGGCATCTCGGACGAGGACCTGCGCGAGGCGGAAACGGCCGGCGAGGTCCTGCCCGCGCTGGCGCGCTGGATCGGCTCTCGGGTCGTGATCGGCTATGCGATCGGTTTCGACCTCGCCATGCTCAAGGCGGAGCATGATCGTCACGCGCTGCCCTGGCGTCCCCACCGGTCGCTCTGCGTCCGGCAGCTCGCCGCGCTGCTGCCCTTCGGCCCCAAGGAGCCGTCGCTCGACGCGATAGCAGGCTGGCTCGATATCGGGATCGAGGGGCGCCACCGGGCGCTGGGAGACGCGCGGGCCGCGGCGGCGATCTATATCGCGCTGGTTCCGCGCCTGGCGGAGAAGGGCATCGCGACGCTGGCCCAGGCGGAGCGGGCCTGCCTTGCGCTCACCTCGCAGGCGGACGAGGAGGCGAAGGCCGGCTGGCACCCCGTCATTGCAGCCGAGCGGGTGCGCAATGCGGAGCTGAGCGCGTTCGCCCGCGTCGACAGCTTTCCGTTCCGCAATCGCGTCGAAGACATCATGACCGCGCCGCCCGCGACGGTGGAGCCGGAAATGAGCCTTCGCGAAGCCCTGCGCCACCTGACCGGGCGGAAGATCAGCTCCGTCTTCGTCGCTTCCGGCGCGGAAGCCGGCATCGGCATCCTGACCGAGCGGGACATCGCGCGGGCCATCGATTCGCTGGGCGCCGCCGCGCTGGACGAGACGGTGGACCGGTTTGCCGCGCGGCCGCTGGTGACCGTCCCCGCTTCCGAATTTCTCTACCGCGCGAACACGCTGATGACGGTCGGCGGCTTCCGGCATCTCGGCGTCGTGTCGGACGACGGCAGCCTCGTCGGGGCGGTCAGCGCCCGCGACCTGCTGAAGCAGCGCGCGGGCGATGCGGTCTTCCTGGCAGGGGAAATCGACCATGCGGAAGCCGCGCCCGATCTCGGCAAGGTGTGGGCGAACCTGACGAGGGTCGTGGGCGGCCTCGCCGCAGACGAGGTCGATGCGCGCACCATCGCTTCGGTCGTCTCGCGCGAGCTCCGCGCGCTCACGCGCCGCGCTTGCGCACTGGCCGAACGCGACATGGAGACGGAAGGGTTCGGGCCGCCGCCCGTGCCGTTCGCCGTCCTGGTTCTCGGCTCGGGCGGACGCGGGGAAAGCCTGCTCGCCATGGACCAGGACAATGCCATCGTCTACGAGGCCGGCGCTCCGGACGGACCGGAGGACCGGTGGTTCGAGGAGCTCGGGCGGCGTCTGGCGGACATTCTGGACGCCGCCGGGGTTGCCTACTGCAAGGGCGGCGTCATGGCCCGGAACGCCGAGTGGCGCATGGACCTCGAACGCTGGCGCGCAAAGGTGGGCGGATGGATCGGGCGCTCGCTGCCGGAGGACGTCCTGAATTGCGACATCTTCTTCGACAGCGTTCCCGTTTACGGCGAGGCCGGCCTCGGCGAAGGATTGCGCGGCGAGGCCCTGGACATGGCCGCCGATGCGCGGCCCTTCCAGGTTGCGCTCCGCGCCAACGCCGTGGACTTCACCTCGCCGCTCGGCATGTTCGGGCGGCTCAGGCTGAAGAAGGGCCGCCTCGACGCCAAGCGCCACGGCATCATGCCGATCTTCTCGGCGGCGCGGATTCTCGCCATCCAGCACGGCGTAAGGGACCGTTCGACCCCGGCCCGCCTGAACGCTGCGGGCGCGGCGGCGGGCGACAGCCGGGACGCCGTCGGCAATCTCGTCGAAGCCCACCGCATCCTGCTCGACGAAATCCTCGCCCAGCAGCTTCGGGATATCGGGCGCGGCATTCCGCACGGCAACTCGGTCGCGCCAAAGGAGATGTCCGCTCCGAGGCAACGGCAATTCCGCTGGGCGCTGGAGCAGGTGGACCAGGTGCGGGGCGTGCTGGGAATGCCCGTGTTCGGCTGATCCGGGCCCGACGGCGCCGGCCGCCCCGCCTGCCGGACACAGCGATCCCCGGCGGCTGCGCAACGCACGCCCCCTTTTCGTCGCCCCGTGCCTCGTTTCGACCGGCGTTTCGTGAAAAATATCCGGTGATTTCATTTTATGTTCCCATAGGGGCTTGACTTTCCCCGAGATGGTGTAGAATGAAAGTAGAGAGAGGGGCGGCTTCCGGGGCCGCCTTTCGGCGTTTCTGCAGAAAGCGATGGCCGGGGGCCGTGAAAAACACCCCGGCGGGAACCGACGGGCGAGGTGCGTCCGGCGTCTCGCGCGCGCAATCAGCCGCGCGAACCGCGCCGGCGCCGACACCCGCCCGCGCCCGCGCGCCTACGCCCCCGCGATACGCGCGAAACAGGGCCGCTCCGGCGCCGGGCCGGACTGCCTGCAACCATAACCGTCGCCCCGGCCCCGGCATCCGGGCCGGCCCGAACGAAGACGAATGCGAGCCAGGGAAAGGAGCCGCACACCATGCCCATCATCGACCCGACCGTCGCGCTGTCCACGCGCCAGGAGGCCTTCTGCCGCCACTATGCCGTCTCCGGCAATGCCGCAGACGCCGCAAGGCAGGCCGGCTACTCGGAGCGCTCCGCACGCCAGACCGGATGCGCCCTGCTGGAACGGCCCTACATCGTCGAGCGGCTGCGGCGCATCCGGCTGTCCTGGAAGCGCACCGAGAGGGACGAGGCCCGCATCCTGCTGGCCCGCTCGGAGCAGGCCTGGGATGCGGCCGTCGCCAGCGGGTCGGCCTACATGATGCTCCGGGTGCTGCGCTTCCAGGCGGAGATAGCGGGGCTTGTGAAGCCCGTTGGGGGGAGCCGGGCCCGTCTCTGGCCGCTGGCGCACGAGGACGAGCAGGGCGAGATCGAAGCGGGCGAGGCTCTGGAGGCGGGCACCGAGCCC
>JAJEAZ010000198.1 GCA_022824105.1 Alphaproteobacteria bacterium | reverse complement strand
ACCGACTGCTCCGCTGCGTCCGACATCCGCATAGTGTCCACTTATCCTTGGTGGACACTTACGACCCGCGCCCACATCCAGGCGCGCACCCTCACCGATCCCGGAGAAATGCGACAGGCGGTCTACGCCGAAGGCTTACGGAGAGACGGGCATAGGGCTTCTTGATGAAGCGCTTCGTGACCCGGTAGAGGCCGTCGTCGAGTTCAATTGCCAGTTCGACTACCGGTGCAGCTTGGTTCCGGTCATTTTGCAACGCCACGATGGGCTGGGCCCTGGAACTGTATTTCTCGAAGAGGACCGCGCGAAGCGCGTCGAGCAAGGTGGACTTGCCCAATTCATTGGGCCCAACGACGACGTTGAGCCCATCCTCCACGCCATCCAGGCGCGTCGGGGAAGTGAATTTCTTGAACTGGTTGACGGCGAGGGATCGAATTTTCATCTCTCGTCCGCCTGCAGCTTCATGTGTTCGACAAAGAGACGTTCAAGCGCAGCGGCGGCGATGCCGCCATCCCCGTCACCCTCATCGGCCAATTGCTTCAATTGTTCGGCGGCCGTGCGCACGAAACCGCCGCGATCGATTCGATCCAGGTCTTCGGCCGTCGGCTTTGCGAACAAGCGGCGATCATCCACGCGCATGAAACAAAGCGCGGCCGATACCCCGTCCACGATCTTCTCCTGGAAGTACTGACGATCCCCCAACGACAGCGCGCCTTCTACGTCCAGATGGACAAGAACCCGATCCAGCTCGTCGGCGGTGCCGCGCAGCTTCTCGGCAAGGTGGTCGATGTCCGCATGGCTGCCGATCTGCTCCGAATGCTTGACCCAAGTGTACTGTCCCGTCGGGATGCTGGTCACGGCGGGGACCGCATTCGGTCCCTCGATCTCAACGAGCAATGCCTGACCACCGCCGACCACGTCAAAGGCGTCGATTTCGGGTGTGCCGCTATACCAGCATCGGTCATTGATCTGCCTCTGCCCGTGCCAGTCGCCCAACGCGAGGTATGAGAGTCCGGCAAGACGAGGTCGGTCCGGAGCGATGAAATTGGGAACGTCCCTATCGTCAGAGCCGAATCCCCTGACGCTGCCGTGAACCAGCCCGACCCGAATGATGCCTTCGGGCAAGTCTACGTCGTCCATGTAGGACGTGAGATCGTCGAGTGTCCGGCGATGAAACAGCGGTGCCGGCAAGAGGACAAAGTCCTCGTTCTCGACTGCCGCCGGCTCCGGCACGACATACGCGCTCACATTCTCGGGCAAACCCTTGCGGAGGAGCTGATCCCAGAGCCCGTTGGGGCGGTGCGGATCATGGTTGCCCGGCAACAGATGCCAGCGGACGCTTGAGAACCCGCGCATCCGTTCCAAGGGTTGGTTGAGCGAACGCGGTGACAGTGCCTCCATGTCGTAAACGTCGCCTGCGACCAGTACATGGGCGGCCCCGTGCTTCCCGGCGAGTTCACCCAGCCGCGATATGGACCGCAGACGAGCTTCCTGGAGAAGCCCCATCGTCGCATTGTCGACAAAGCGGAAGACCTTCCCGATCTGCCAGTCCGACGTATGGATGAACTTGACGGTCATCGATCGTTTCCCACCCGGCCCGACGGCACGTTCCGAGTTGCAAGGCAAAGTCGCGATGCGGCACGGAGAGTTGACGGATACCCTGATTCGAAAATGAGGTCTCGGTACCAAACCCGCAATATCGGCTGCGGCGCGGAGGGTAATCGCCTTACGGACTAGGAGCTAGAAACCAGACCTCGCAGATCGTCTCCAGCGCGTTTCCGCGTTGCCTTGCAATGGCGATCATTGGCCGTGAAGGCCCAGGCTATTCTCGGCCGCAATCGGCTGTCGCCAGAATTTCCGTCCATCGAGTCGCCACCTATAGGCATTGCGATTTGGTCTCAATGCTCGAAAATGGTAATCTGCTGCCACACAGTGCCGATTGCTGTCCCAGTATTGAAAAATTCCACATTCGGTTTGATGACTAACCTTGCAAATTCCGTCTCTCAGGCCGGACCGTGCAAACCATTATTCAAATATTTCAACGAACTAGAGGAACGACGCGGAAACTACCCCGGCTTTGTTCCGGGGTCCATCCTCGACCGTTTGCGCCTGCTGCGGCCGTTCGAGACGAGACGGGACCGCTTGGGCCGGCCGGGACAGCCGGAGTTGGACCCCGGCTTTAGTCCGGGAGACGAGTTTGTCCGTCTTCGTCTCCTGTGGACACGAAAAATGTCCATTCCGATTTCTTCACACGCTCCTTCGCGTGGGCGACGGAAGTGGGCGAAGGCCTGTGCGGCAAAGCCTGCAGGCACACTGGGGACAAGGGGCGACGAAATGTGCGAATCCGGTAGCGAGGCGGGGGCGGCGTAGGAAAAGCGCGGGGCGGCGCGGCCGGGATGGCCGTCGCCCGCCCTCACCAGCAGAGCGTTCCTCTGACCGTCACGCCGAGCTCGGCCCCGCATAGGGCGTGTCCGTCAGGCCGCCCGGCGGCGAAAGACCGTATCTGACAATTTTGCTCCGCCACTGACACGCTGTGCGAAGAATTCGGCACGGGCCGTCCCCGGGATTGCGTGTTTATAACATATTGATTTTATTATATAAAATCAGAAAAGAGGGTTTACAGGAGGCCCCTCGGGCGTTATGATGGGGAGCTCTTCGAGGAGGAAGAGCCATGGCTTCCAGACCCCGTACGCTCCGGATTCCCGAAACCGCCAATGCCAGGATTCTCGGCGAGCCGTTCCCGGTCCAGGTCAACCACTGCCGCACGCCCGGCTGCGCCAATTTCGGCGTGCCGGCGAGGACGAAGCGCGGCAAGACCGGGCCGAGCCGGGATCGCGACCTCCGCTACAAGCTGACCTCGACCGCCAAGGGCCAGGAGCCCGCGATCGAGTGCAAGGAGTGCCGGGGCAAGGGCGCCGTTCGCTCGAACGCGGCCATCGCCGAGGAGATCGAGCGCATCGCCGACTATGTCCGGCCGCTGGAATTCCGCTTCGCCTGCAAGACCGAGGGCTGCGCCAATGAGGGCCTGTCCATCGGCGCGCATCGCCAGCTCTACATCAGGTACGGCTACTACAAGACGCGGGAGAACCCGATCTACCGGTGCAAGGCCTGCCTGCGCAATGTGACCGTCTCCCGCAAGGCTCCCAGGATTCACGCCAGGAACCAGTCACTCGCCGCGGACGTGTTCTCGCGCATTGCCAACAAGTCGCCGATGCGCCGCACGGTGGTGGGCGCCGGCCTCAGGAGCCATGCCGACTACTACACCATCCTCGATTTTATCCACCGCCGCTGCCGCGACCTGAACGGCGCCGTCACGCGCTCCTTCCTGACAGGCGAACGGCACCTGCCGGCCGAGATGGACATCGCCCTCGACTCCCAGTCGCTGATGGTCAACTGGCCGCGCAAGGTCCAGCGCCGCACCGTCGAGATGACCTCCTGCTGCAGCGTCGAAGCCACCTCGCGGTTCATCCTCGAACTCGACGTGAACCACGATCCCCGCTTCGACCCCTTCGACGTCAATCACGAGTCGGCGGAGCGGGGCGACATGACCCGCAAGGAGGCGTTCCGCAGATATGCCCGCTTCTGGCTCGCCGGCGACGAGATGCGGGCCGGGCGCAGTGCCCAGCGCCGCATGGGCCGCCGGGCCGCCGAGCAGGCTGTGGGCGACATCCAGGACGCCTTCCGCGCCGCCAATGCCTACGCCGACGTGGCGGAGATGGAGATCGTGCCGGGCCAGGGGCCGTTGCGCGACACCATGCTGCGCTCGGGCATGCTGGTGAAGACCGGCTACCGGACGCTCGGGCACATGTTCGTGCTGCGCGAGATCCTGAAGGGCGCCGGCGTGGAGCGGCTGCAGCTCTCCATGGATGAACACCTCTCGACGATCGCGTCCTTCATGTGCGCCTTCCGGGAACCGGTTGTCGAGGGCCGCGCGCACGGCTTCCTGGTGCGCTACGACAAGGACTGTCCGATCGACGAGCGCGACCGGCTCTACAAGGAAGCGCGGAAGCAGATGCGGCGCTTCGCCCGGATGCGCAATCTCGAGGGCATGGACAGGGAGGAACTCGGCTTCGAGATGATCCGCACCGCCTTGCGGGCAGGCGGCCTGTCCGAGGATGGCTGGCTGCGCCATCCGATGCCCACGAAGCAGGAGCCAAACAAGGAGGTCCGCTGGATCACCGGGCATCCCGACATGGAGCTGGACGACAGGGCTCGGCTCTATCTCGCCGCCTCGCTCGGCCGGGTCGACAATGTCTTCGAGCTGACCCGCCGGTTCCTCTCGCCCCTGGAGCGGCCCTTCTACACGCCGAGCGGCGGCTGGAACCAGGTCTGGTACGGCTATGCGCCCTACAACCCGGACATGGTGGGGAAATATCTCGACATCTTCCGGGCGGTGAACAACTTCGTCCACACCGGCAGGAAGGACGGCGCCACGCCCGCCATGCGGCTGGGTTTCGCCGACCGACCGTTCTCCTATGCCGACATCCTCTGGCCGGGCGAGAGGATCCCCAGGCCCAGGCGCACCCGGCGCAAGGGGCGTGGGCTGAAGGCCTGAGCGCAAGCGGCGCCGCCCCGTCGGGGTCAGTCCCCGCGATGGCGGGGGCGGCTCCAGGCGGCCAGCATCAGGCGCCTGTAGGCTCGAGTTTCCCTGAAGGCGGGGCAGCCGTAGCGCGCCATGTCCCGGGCCTCGTCGATGGCATCGCCGCTTCCGGCGGGATCGGCGCCGGCGTCCAGCGCCGCCTCAATGAAGGCGTCGTTTGCGGAGCTGATCGCATAGTCGAGCGGCTTCTGCCCGTATCCCTCGCAGGCCTCGGGGTCGGCTCCGGCCTCGAACAGCGCCCTTGCAACTTCTCCGACGGGATTGCTGTCGGCGGCGTAGTGCAGCGGCGTGCAACCGCCGGCGTCCCTGGCGTTGGGGTCCGCGCCACCGGCGACCAGTTCGTCGATCCCGGCCCTGTCCTCGGCCATGGCGGCGGCGACATGGATGAACTGCGCCCCGTAGCCCAGCCGGAACCGCCCGTGCATGCCATGGGCGTAGATCATGCCTGAACGCCATGGCCGGCGCTCATTCTGTGGGAATGGCGATCGGCATCTTGTGCGTGCGTCGATAGCATTCGCTTCAACATCCCCGGGGTTCGGGCCGAGGTCGGGGCATCCCTCCCGGGGCTGACCGAAGGGGGTGGTGTCCGGCTCGTGTGGACCTGCCATCAGGAGAGATCGTAGCTGTCCTCGAAATCCTCTCCGCTCCTGCGGCGCTCGGCCTGTCGAAAGCCTGCCGCGGCGGTGTGCGCCCGGTATCCTCGATCCTGTCGAATAATTCGCTGGCCGACGGAATCACCTCCAGCCGTTCCAGTGCGACGGCAAAGGACCATGTCGTCATGACACGAACATACGGGCCGAAGTCCATCTTCATGACGCTGGCGTCCTCGAACAGGACCAAGCCCGTAGCATCGCGCGAGAGCGTATCACGAATTTTGTCCGCCAATTCCCTGATCGAGTTCTCGCCGGTGTCCTTGATCCTGCTGTCCCGCCGGAAACGCGCCCGTTCCGCTCCAGGCACATATCGAAGCAACTCGCGGTTCTGCCGCAACAATGCCCCGCAGGCGGTTTCGACAATACGAATGCTGTTCCCGCCCCTGATCACCCACTCCGTCAGGGTAGCCTGGTCCGGGTGGTCCTGCGGGCCGTCCATGAGCTCGACCTGCATCGTATCGGTAATCAGGATCTGGCTCGGGAACCGGTCCAGGAGAGAGGCCTTCGGGATTTTGTGGCACGGCCCATTTCGTATCGAGCAGCGCTCGACCCACCCTCCTGATTATGTTGAGTTAAATGAAGGGAATGGCGCAATCCGGCGCTTCATTCACCGTGCCAGTTTGGCACTTCGGACCTGCCTGACGGTCCCGGTGCGCCGACAGGCGGTCGGACGGCCCGGTGCCGTTGGAGCCACCACCGTCGGCGGCCGGGCGGCCGTCACTTGATTTGTCCGGAAGTATCCTTATATTTTTTACTGCAAGGGAGCCCTCCGATGTCCACCGCAGCAAACGTCCGGGCCGCCCTGGGACGAGTGCCGAAGGGCAAGCCCTTCACCGGGGCCCGTTTCTCGGGATGCGGCAGCCCGGCCGTCGTCGGGCGGACCCTGTCGCGCCTGGCCGCGGCGGGCGAGATCCGGCGCGTCGCCCGCGGCGTGTATGTGCGGCCGAAATTCAGCCGCCATGTCGCCAGCGGCATGGCAGTCGATGTTCGCGAGGTCGCCCGGACCGTTGCGCGCCGCCATGGCGAAACGCTCCAGGTCCACGGTTTCGAGGCCATAAGGCGGTTCGGGTTCAGCACCCAGATGCCGCTCTCGCCCGTGTACCATACCAGCGGAACGACCCGGACCCTTCATGTCGGGGCCGGATCCGTCCGGCTGCGCCACACCTCGAACCGGCGCCTGCTGCAATTCCCCGGCGAGCCGGCCGGCGTGGCTCTCTCCGCACTCTGGTATCTCGGGAAGGAGGAGGTCACCCCGGAGACGGTCGCCCGGATTGCGGAGGTTCTCCGCCCGGAGGACTTCGCAAAGCTGCGCACCGCCGCCATGCCCGCCTGGATGGCGGCGGCGTTCGATGCCTCTCCGACAGGACCGGTCCATGGCTAGGCCGTTCCTTTCTCTCGCGGCCGGCGAACGTGCGGACATTCTGCAGGCCGTCAACACCAATTTCGGTCCGGACCCCGTCATTCTGGAGAAGGATATCTGGGTCTGCTGGGCGCTGCAGACCCTCTTCTCCATGCCCGGGGCCCATCCGATGGCCTTCCGGGGAGGAACCGCGCTTTCGAAGGTCTATGGCGTCATCGACCGGTTTTCCGAGGATGTGGATGTCAGTTTCGATTACCGCGTCTTCAGCGACGGATTCGATCCCTTTGCCGAAGGCGTGAGCCGGACCCGGATCAAGCGGTTGAGCGAACAACTCATACCAACGGCGGTGGTTCAGAACCCATGGGCCCATTTTCGGGTTCCGATTGATGCGATGCGTGCGGGCTGAGATACGAGATTGTTCCAGGCATGGCAGCAGTGATCGAGGATATCGTCGTAGCTTTTGAAGACGCGG
>JAJEAZ010000235.1 GCA_022824105.1 Alphaproteobacteria bacterium | reverse complement strand
CCTACCGGCACCGCGATGGCCATCCGCTATGGATAAGTGGCCCGCCGCCGCCTGACTCCGCACGGTCCCGGCGGCGGGCCACTTACCCACAGCTACCGATGGTGGCTCCAGCTCCTACACCACGCCTGGGGGCACGACCTCCGCACTCGACATCGACGATCTCCTCCCGTCGGTTCACCGTTCCGCCGGGAACCCATGGTCGGCGAGGGCTCGCTGCAATACTTCACCCCCTCAAGGGTGGGGAAACCAGCAGGGTGACCTCAACTACCTGTATTTCTTGGTCTTTTGGGCTTTCCGGTAAGCTGAGTGTATGTGTTTATGCGGTCGTTTCGCACCTCCACCACGGGAAAAGAGGTGCCTTACCGTGGGTGCTCATTCTTACCTGCCGCAGTTGGGGACGACGCACCGGATACGCGAATGTCTTGGCTCGTTAGCCCTTGGCGGACGCACGCTGGATTGAAGTGGGGCCTTTGGGGGCAGATAGTTCGGCACAAAGGATTCGAACGGGACTGACCCAGAAGATTGGACGCTGCTTCAGCTTCGTGCCAAGAGGAAGCCACACTGGAAGGAGTTGCACGGCATGGCCCTGATCGCCAACCGCACCAAGGAGAAGCTCGCAGCCGGGGAACTTGCGTTGAGCCTCGGCCTGCGTCTCGCCCGCATGCCGGAGATTGCCAAGATCGCCGCGGTCTGCGGCTATGACTGGCTGTTCGTGGACCTGGAGCACGGCGCGTTCTCCGTCGATACGGCCGCGCAGATCTGCGCGGCGTCGCTCGACGCCGGCATTTCGCCGATCCCGCGCGCCTCGGCGCATGAGCATTTCCATGCGACCCGGCTGCTGGACGCCGGCGCGCAGGGCATCGTTGTGCCCCATGTCGACAGCGCGGCGCAAGCCGAGGCGGTGCGCGACAATTGCCTCTATCCGCCGGTCGGCAGGCGCTCGGTCGCCGGAGGCATGGCGCAGCTCGAATATGAGGCGCTGCCGACGGGCGAGGCCGCGCGGCTCATCAACGGCGCGACGCTGACCGTGGTGATGATCGAGACGGCCGAGGCCGTGGCGGCCGCGGACGCCATCGCCGCCGTGGAGGGGATCGACGCGCTGCTGATCGGCACCAACGACCTCTGCGCCACGATGGGCATACCGGGGCAGTTCGGACATGACCGCGTCACCGACGCCTACGACCGGGTGGTCTCGGCGGCGCGCAACAACGGAAAGCATGCCGGCATGGGCGGCGTCTATGACGAGGAGCTCGCCGGGCGCTATATCGGCATGGGCGCGCGGCTGGTGCTCGCCGGCAACGACCTGCCGCTGCTGATGGGCGCCGCCAGGGCGCGGTCGGCCTTCCTGCGCGGGCTGGTCTGACGGACGATCCGGGCCGCCTCATACCAACGGTCGTTGACAGGAACCCATGACAGATTCGACGCCCACCGCCCGATCGCTCCCTTCCGTCATGCCCGGACTTGTTCCACTGCTGTCCGGTTCATCGATCGGGCGAAGCCGAACGGGGGTCCGCCGGGGTTTTCGGGTGCGCACGGCCCCTCCCGTCCGCTCCCTTCCCATCATGCTCGAACGTCTTTCTTCGTCATGCCCGGACTTGTTCCGGGCATCCATGCGGCCGCTTGGCCGGATGGAAACGGTTGAGGGAGATGCCCGGAACAAGTTCGGGCATGACGAGAGGAAGACCTGAGCCCCAATCGAGGCCGGTGGTATTACTCCGGGCGTTCGCCCTGCAACGCCCGGGCGAGTGCGCAAAAGTCCTCGACCGTCAGTTCCTCAGGGCGGAGCGTGTCGTCGAGGCCGGCGCGGGCGGGGAGGCTGCCCAACGTGCGGCGAAGCATCTTTCGCCGCCCGCCGAAGGCGCGCGCCGCAACCTTTTCCAGATCGGCCATGTTCGCCGGGACCGGCGACGGGCGCGGCGTCAATGCGACCACGCTGGACGACACTTTCGGCGGCGGCGTGAAAGCGCCGGGCTGCAGGTCGAAACACCGGCGGACTTCGGCGCGCCATTGCGCGAGAATCGAAAGCCTCCCCCTCGCCTTGCCGCCCGGCGGGGCCAGCAGGCGGTCCGCAACCTCCTTCTGGAACATGAGGGTCATCGACTCGATACCGGCCGCTCGACGAAGCCAGCCGACCAGCAGCGGGGTCGCGATGTTGTAAGGCAGGTTGGCGACGAGCCTGACCGGCGCGGGGCCGAGCGCGGTTATATCCACATCGAGCGCGTCCGCCGCCAGCACCCGAAGCCGCCCGCCGCTGGCCGCCTCCAGTTCCGCCAGCGCTTCCACGCAGCGCGCATCGCGCTCGACCGCCACAATCCGCTCGGCGCCGGCCTCCAGCAGCGCGCGCGTCAGGCCGCCCGGGCCGGGCCCGATCTCGACCGCCGTCCTGCCTTCCAACGGGCCGGCCGCGCGGGCAATGCGGCCCGCAATGCCGGGGTCCAGCAGGAAATGCTGGCCGAGCGCGCGGCGCGCGCCCAATCCGTAGCGGCGGATCAGGTCCTGCGGTCGGGGCAGGCTGTCGTCAGACACCCTGGCGGCGCTCTGCCATCGCACGGGCGAGCTTGAGGGCCGCAATCAGGCTGTCGGGCCGGGCGCGGCCGGCGCCGGCGATGTCGAGCGCCGTTCCGTGGTCGGGCGAGGTCCGCACGATCGGCAGGCCGAGCGTGACATTCACCGCATTGTGGAAGTCGAGCATCTTCACCGGGATCAGCGCCTGGTCGTGATAGGCGCAGAGCGCCGCATCGTACCCGGCGCGCGCATCGGCGTGGAAGAGCGTGTCCGCCGACAGGGGGCCGCGAATATCGATCCCCTCCCGCCTGAGTCGCTCCGCCGCCGGCGCCATCCGGGCGCCCTCCTCCGCACCCAGCACCCCGCCCTCCCCGGCATGGGGGTTCAGGCCGGCCAGCGCCAGGCGCGGGGCCTCGATTCCGAAATCGACCCGCAGGGAATTCGCCACGATTCGCGCCGTCTCCTCGACAAGCGCCGCGGTCAGCAATCCCGGGACCTCGGAGAGCGGAACATGCACGGTCAGCGGAACCGCCCTGAGGCCCTCGCAGACCAGCATCATGACCGACCGCTGCGCGCCGGTGAGCGCCGCCAGGAACTCGGTGTGGCCCGGATGCGCGAAACCGGCGCCGACGAGGCTTTCCTTCTGGACCGGAAGCGTGACCACCGCCGAAGCCTCGCCCGCACCGACCGCCGCCACGGCCCGTTCGATGGAGGCGATGACGGCAGGCGCATGCACGGGGTCGGCCCGTCCCGGCTCGACGGGCGCGGAAAGAGGCAATGACAGGACCGGCAGCGCGTCGGAAAACACCCGGATAGCGTCGCCGGGGCTCCCGATCTCGCGAACGGGCACGGCCGGGTCGATCCGCGCCAGCCAACCGGCATCGCCGATCATGAAGAACGCCGGCACGCCGGGCGCAGCCCACGCCCTGGCCGCAAGCTCCCCGCCAACGCCGCCCGGTTCGCCCATGGTCAGGGCCAGCGGCGGCATGTCGGTCATCTCCGGCGGAATACCAAAGCCGTCCGGCGCAGGTCCTGCAAATGGCGGTCGGCGCGCCGGTTCACCCTCTCGACGCGCAGCCGCCGTTCGATTTCCGCGCGTTCCTCGGCGCCTTCCGCCGACACGCTATCGACAAGGCTCCGCTCGCGAAGCAGGAGGATGTAGAACCCGTTTTCAAGGCGGATCGGGGCAGAGGCATTCTTCGGCGTCAGCGAATCGAGCGCAGCTTCCAGCCGGGAGTCCAGCTGCCCGGCGCGAACGCGACCGAGATCGCCGCCGATGGCTGCGGAAGAGGATTGCGAGAACTGCCTGGCGAGACCTGAAAAGGAGGCGCCGGCGCGCAATTGTTCCACGATCCCGTCCGCAGCGGCTCGAACTTCCCCTTCCCTCGCCGGATCGTCGAGCGCAAGAAAGATCTCGGAAACGACATATTCGCGGGAGCCGACCGCAGCGCGCCTTTCCGCCAGGCGCGCCTCGACCTCGTCGGCGCCTATTTCTATGCGGGGCGCAATCCGTCTGGCCAGAACCTTGTTCCAGGCGATTTCCGCAAGCAACCTCTCCTTCAACGCCTGGAAATCGAGCCTGTTGTTGAGGAAATACCGCTCCAATCCGCCCGGCGGCATATTGTTGCGGCCCTCGATTTCTGCAATTTGCCGTCCGATTTCGCGCTCGCTGACGCCGATTCCAAACCGCCTCGCTTCCTGGGTCTGCAGGCGCTCATCCATGAGCGTGCGCAGGATTTGGGATCCCAGCCGGCGGCGGACATCCGGAGTGTCCTGCACATTCGAAGTGGCCAGCGCGATGCCCAGCCGGGCGACAACATCGTAATGGGTGATTATGTCGTCGTTGACGACCGCCACGATTCGTCCGGCCTGCTGGGCCTGAGCGACGCCGCAAGCAGCCAGGCTCCACAAGAAGAAAACAAACCACCGCGGACATGAACCACGCATCTTCGCCGTTCCCGATTGGTCTTGGCCATTGCAGTTATGCCGTTAGCCGTCCTCGAGATGCAAGAGCGCGGCGCAACCGAACATGACGGCCGCTGCTGCCGGCGTCCAGGCCGCCAGCACGACGGGCGCCCGGCCCGAAAGCCCGAGCGCGAAAACGACGTCGGAAAGGATGAAGAGCAGGAAGCCGGCCCCCACCCCCGCTGCAAGCATCGCCGCCACGCCGCCGCGCCGCCGCGACCGGATGGAAACCGTCGCCCCGATCAACAGCATTGCAGCCGTCAAGACGACGGAAGCGAACAGCGCATGAAGACGAAGCCGGTGCTTTCGCGCAGGGAAGCCCGCGTCCTCCAGCGCATGGATATATCCGGGCAATTTCCACACGGACATCGTTGTCGGCCCTGTCAGGCCGTCCTCGATGCGCTCCCAGCTGAGCGTCGTGGCAACCGTCTCGGTAGCACGGCGAACGGGGGCATTCCGCGAACCGGCGTCCCAGACGCCCTCGAGATGCCAGTGACCGGCGCGCAATTCCGCCGATTCGGCGTCGAGACGGTTCCGAAAGCGTTTCAATCCATCATAACGATAGAGCACGACATCGTACAGGATGCGTCCCCTGCCGACCCGTCCGGCGAACAGGATCGTCAGGTCGCCGTCAGCGACTTCCCTGAGCCACAGCCCCGACTGCGAGAGCGAGGACACCGGCACGGCATTGCTGAAATAGCGCGTTTCCAGCTGTTCGAACCGACTCTGCGCCGCCGCGGCGAGCGGGCCGTAAATCGCGACCTTCCCTGCGCCCAGCGCGAACGCGACAGCCAGCGCCGGAAGCAGCAGCTTCCACACCGAGACGCCGGCCCCGTGCGCCGCGGTCAACTCATTGTGCCGCGCCAGGCGGTCGAAGGCGAAAAGGCTGCCGAACAGCACTGCGAAGGGCAGCAACAGTTCGAGCATCGCGGGCAGCTTGAGCGCCGCCAGCTGCAGGACCACGCCGAATGTCGCATCCTCGCGCGTGCCGGAGCGCCGCAACAGCTCGATCATGCCGACCAGCCAGACGATTGCGGCCAGCGCGAGCAGGACGATGCACACCCATGCGAAAAACCGCCGGGCCAGATAGCGCGCGAGCAGGCCGAAATGGTTCATGCCGGACCTTGCCCGTTCAGCCGTCGGCCGTGCCGCGGCTGCGGGCGCCGAGCGCCAGAAGCACCAGCCCGACCAGGATGGGCACGACTCCGATAGCGTATTGCAAACCGGCCAGCGCCGGGGCCTTCGCGACCGCCGCCTTCACGGCATACGCTCCGACCAGGAGGCCGAAAGCCAACGCGCCGGCCAGCGCCGGCCGAAAGGACGGACCACGCCGACTCATGCCGCCGAAGAGCAGGCAGGCGAGCGCGACAACGGTCACGGCCCCGGGCATGATGCCGCTCGCGAGCCTGAAGTGCCCCTCCGCCATGTGCTTCGCGGCATTTCCGCGCCCCACCTCGTCAGCGGAAGGGTTCAGCAATTCATACAGGGTCCGCTCCCGCCGGCTGCGCGATCTCTGCGGAAGGGCCGGCAAATCGAGTTCAATCGTGTTGCGGTCGAAATATACGAGGTTCAGGCGCCCGGATTTCCGGTCCATCTCGTGCCGGCTTCCGTTGAAGGCCGTAAGCCGTGGGATTCCGCCCGCTATCGTTACCGTTCCCCTCTCGGCCAGGTAGCTTATGCGCCGGTCGGGATCGCGGTCATCCTGAAGCAGGATACCGGAATACTCGCTGCTGCCGATGCCGTCCTGCACAAACAGCGTCACGTCCCGGTCGATCTGCCGAAAGACGCCCGGCTGCACGAACAGGACCGAGAAGCGGTCCCTCAGGCTTGACCGGAGGTCCCGCAGCTCGCGTTCCGAGGCGGGCGCCAGCAACAGCGCATTCGAGGCGACGATGCCCATGACCGCCACACCCAGCAGCAGCGCCGGCGCGGCCAGGCGCAGGTCGCTGATGCCGGCGGCGCGCATCACGATCACCTCGCTGTCGGAAGCCATACGCACATAAACGATCAGGATGGCGATGAGCAGCGCCAGCGGCAGCGCCACGCCCGCAAGATAGGGCATCGCGAGGAACACAAGCGCGGCGAACAGTTCGAGGGCGATGCCGCGTTCCACGATATCGTCCACGAAGCGCAGCGCCGTCGCCAGCAATAGCAGCGGGCATAGCGCGCCGGCCGCGGCGCCCAGTGCGACAAGCAAGCGCCGCAGGACGTAAAGATCGGTCTGGCGCATCGCTCGCCTGTATGCTGCTTTAGCGAGAACTAGACAAGCCGCATGAGGTCCCGATGAAGGTTTCTTTCGCTGCTCC
>JAJEAZ010000117.1 GCA_022824105.1 Alphaproteobacteria bacterium | reverse complement strand
CTTCGTGCAGATGACGCGGCCCGACGGCGGCACCGTCCACGGCGCCGGCATGGACCCGGACATCGTCTCCGCCTCGCTCAAGGCCGTCACCAGCGCCGTAAACCGCGCCGGCAGCCTCTCGCTGTCGTAGGGGCGATCCGGCCAACATATTCTGGCGCGAGAATGGCCGTGTGAGGAACTGATACCAACGGCTTCGACTTGGGACTCATGTCTTCTTCTCGTCATGCCCGGACTTGTTCCGGGCATGACGGAAGGGGGCGATCGGGCGGTGGGCGTCGAATCTGTCATGGGTTCCGGTCAACGACCGCGGGTATGAGGCGGGCGAGTCAAGGGCGGCGGGAGAAGGCTTCGGCCTCATTGCGCCGCATAGACGATCTCGGCGGACTCGAGAATCCTGTTCCTGCGGATGTAGTTGGGGCTCCGCTCGACGGCCGAACGGGTCAGCACATCGACCGGCCTTCCGAACAAGCACGACATTTCCTCGGCCATGCTGACGAACCGGAGGCCAGGGACGCCGTCCGGCTCGAACTCGACCATGACGTCTATATCGCTGTCGGAGCCGAAATCGTCGCGCAACACCGACCCGAAAAGCGCCAGTTCCGAAATGCGCCAGCGCCGGCAAAACGCTTCGACAGCTTCCGGCGGCGCGGCGATACGAGCGCCCGCCTTCCCTGTTCTTCCCGAAGACTCGACCATGACCGACTCCCCGGCCGCCCTGCATCGGGCGGCTGCATCCTTGTAACCTTGGGCGCGGCGCGCCGCAATCGGCCGGCCCCTGCTAAGGCTCATAGGCGAGGTTGGGGGCGAGCCAGCGTTCGGCTTCGGCGAGCGCCATGCCCTTGCGGCGGGCATAGTCCTCCACCTGGTCGCGGTCGATCCGGCCGACGCCGAAATAGCGCGCTTCCGGGTGGGCGAAGTAGAGGCCGGCGACCGAGGCAACGGGAGTCATGGCGCAGCTCTCCGTGAGCGCCATGCCGGTGTTCCGTTCAGCATCCAGCAGCCGGAAGATGGTTTGCTTCTCCGTGTGGTCCGGGCAGGCAGGATAGCCGGGGGCGGGCCGGATGCCGCGATAGGCCTCGGCGATCAGCTCCTCGTTGGAAAACCGCTCGTCGGACGCATAACCCCAGAGCTCGCGGCGCACGTGTTCATGCAGGCATTCGGCGAAGGCCTCCGCCAGCCGATCGCCCAGCGCCTTCGCCATGATGGCGCTGTAGTCGTCGCGCGCCGCCTCGAAGGCGCGGGCGCGTTCTTCGATGCCGTCGCCCGCCGTCACCGCGAAGGCGCCGACATGGTCCGGCGTGCCGGGCGGGGCCACGAAGTCCGCCAGCGCCAGATTGGGGCGGCCCCGCCGGCCGCGCTGCATCTGCTGGCGCAGCGTATGCAGGGTAGCAAGGCGCTCCGAGCGGCCCTCGTCGGCAAACAGCGCGATGTCGTCCTCGCCGTCGCGGTTCGCCGGCCAGAAGCCCGCGACGCCGCGCGGCCGGGTCCAGTCCTCGGAGACAAGCCGGTCCAGCATCGCCAGCGCGTCGGCATGGAGGCTGCGCGCGGCCTCTCCGACCTCGGCGTCGTCGAGAATGTCGGGAAAGCGCCCGGCGAGTTCCCAGGCGGCGAAGAAGGGTTGCCAGTCGATATAGCGCACCAACTCCGCCAGGTCCCAGCCGTCGAACACCCGCAGACCGAGGGTCGAGGGAACGGGTGGCGGAAGGGACGTCCAGTCGATCTCCATGCGGTTGGCGCGGGCTTCCTCCAGCGTGGCGCGCGGGCGCCGGCCGCCGGATTTGCCGTGCGCCTCGCGCAACCGGTCGTAGTCGGCGCGGATGTCGCCGGCATAGCCGGCGCGGCGCTCCGGCGACATCAGCGTGCCCACCACAGCAACGGCGCGCGAGGCGTCCGTCACATGCACCAGCGGGCCGTCATAGTTGGGCGCAATGCGGACCGCGGTGTGCGCCTTGCTGGTCGTCGCTCCGCCGATCAGCAGTGGCAGTTCGAAGCCCTCCCGCGCCATCTCCGCGGCGACGAAGCACATTTCGTCGAGACTCGGCGTAATCAGGCCGGAGAGCCCGATAATGTCCACGCCTTCCCGTTTCGCCGTTTCCAGGATGCGGGCGGAGGGCGTCATCACGCCGAGGTCGACGATCTCGTAATTGTTGCACTGGAGCACGACGCCGACGATGTTCTTACCGATATCGTGGACATCGCCCTTGACGGTGGCGAGCAGCACCTTGCCGGCCGACGAAGACTCGGCGCCGGCCTTCTCGGCCTCCAGGAAGGGGGTGAGCCAGGCGACGGCGCGCTTCATCACGCGCGCGCTCTTGACCACCTGCGGCAGGAACATCTTGCCCTCGGCGAACAGGTCGCCGACATGGTTCATGCCGGCCATCAGCGGCCCCTCGATGACGGACAGCGGCCGGCCCAGCGCCAGCCGGGCCTCCTCGACATCCTCCTCGATCCACTCCGCAATGCCCTGCGTCAGCGCGTGCGACAGGCGCTCGTCCACCGGCATGGTCCGCCAGGAGAGGTCGGCGGCGGCCTCCTTCGACCGGCCCCGGTAGCTCTCCGCGAGTTCCACCAGACGCTCGGTCGCGTCCGCGCGGCGGTTGAGCAGCACGTCCTCGACCGCCTCGCGCAGCTCCGCCGGAATGTCCTCATAGACCGGCAGCCGCCCGGCATTGACGATGGCCATGTCGAGCCCGGCGGGAATGGCGTGGTAGAGGAAGGCCGCGTGCATGGCCTCGCGCACCGTGTCGTTGCCGCGGAAGGCGAAGGAGACGTTGGAGAGCCCGCCCGAGACCTTGGCGTGGGGCAGGTTCGCCTTGATCCGCCGGGTCGCCTCGAAGAAGGCGACGGCATAGTCGTCATGCTCCTCGATGCCGGTCGCCACCGCGAAGATGTTGGGGTCGAAGACGATGTCCTCCGGCGGAAAGCCGGCCTCGTCCACCAGCAGGCGGTAGCTGCGCTCGCAGATCTCGAATTTGCGTGCGGCCGTCTCCGCCTGGCCCTCCTCGTCGAAGGCCATCACCACTGTGGCCGCCCCGTAGCGGCGGATGCGCTTTGCCTGGTCCAGAAACGGCCCCTCGCCCTCCTTCAGGCTGATCGAGTTCACGATGGCCTTGCCCTGCACGCATTTCAGCCCCGCCTCGATCACCGACCATTTGGAGGAGTCGATCATGATCGGCACGCGCGCAATGTCCGGCTCGCCGGCGATCATGTTCAGGAAGACGGTCATGGCCCGCTCGCTGTCGAGCATGCCCTCGTCCATGTTGACGTCGATGACCTGCGCGCCGCTCTCGACCTGCCGGCGGGCGACGTCGAGCGCCGCCTCGTAGTCGTCCGCCTCGATCAGCCTGCGGAAGACCGCCGAGCCGGTGACATTGGTGCGCTCCCCGATATTGACGAAGCGGGCGCTGGCGCGCGCGTCGCGTTCGCTCATGCCGCTTCGACGAAGGGTTCGAGCCCGGCGAGCCGCATGCGCCGCTCTATCGGGGGCGGCTTGCGGGGGGCGACGCCGGCGACCGCGTCGGCAATGGCGGCGATATGCCCGGGCGTGGTGCCGCAGCAGCCGCCGACAAGGTTCACGAGCCCGTCCCGCGCCCAGGCGCCGAGATGGCGGGCGGTCGTCTCCGGGGTTTCGTCATAGCCGCCGAAGGCGTTGGGCAGGCCGGCATTCGGATAGGCGGAGATCAGCGTGTCCGCCACGCGCGCCATGTCGGCGAGGAAGCCGCGCATCTGCTCCGCGCCGAGCGCGCAATTGAGGCCGACCGCAAAGGGCGCGGCATGGCGCACCGAATACCAGAATGCCTCCGGCGTCTGGCCGGAGAGCGTGCGGCCGGAAAGGTCCACAACCGTGCCCGAGACGATGACCGGCAGGCGGGCGCCGTGCGCCTCGAACGCCTCCTCGATGGCGAAAAGCGCGGCCTTGGCGTTCAGCGTGTCGAACACCGTCTCGACGATAATGAGGTCCGCCCCGCCGTCGATCAGGCCCTCGGCGTTCTCCCGGTAGGCCGCCCGGAGCGTGTCGAAGTCGGTGTTGCGCGCTGCCGGGTCGTCGACATCGGGGGAGATGGACGCCGTGCGGTTGGTCGGCCCGATGGCGCCCGCGACCCAGCGCGGCCTTCCGTCCCGGCGCCCGTCCACGGCCGCGCGGGCGATCCGCGCCGAGGTCTCGGCGATCTCGCGGGCGAGGTCTTCCATGCCGTAATCGGCGAGGCTCACCCGGTTGGCGTTGAAGCTGTTCGTCTCGACAATGTCCGCGCCGGCGTCGAGGAAAACATCGTGAATGTCTGCGATGGCGTCCGGTAGCGTCAGGGTCAGGAGGTCGTTATTGCCCTTCACGTCCTGCGGCCAGTCGGCGAAGCGCGCGCCGCGGTAGTCGGCCTCTTCCAGGCCGAGCTGCTGGATCATGGTCCCCATCGCGCCGTCGAGCACGAGGATGCGTTCCGCCGCCGCCGTCTCCAGCGCAGCGCCGCTCGTTTCCGTCATAGCCTCCAAACCCGCTTCCGGGCCGTTTCTCGCCCGCCCGGAGGTATAGCCCCTTCCCCGCGCCGCGCAAGCCGCGCCGCCCGGGCCGGATGCCGAAGGGGAGAAAACATGCTAACCGGGCCGGGCCATGAGACTGTTCGCAATCCTCGCCCGCGCCGCCGTTTTCCTGCTTCTGCGGGGACGCCGGCGGCGATGGACGCCGGGCAGGCGGCGCGCGCCCGGCCGCAGGCCTGTGCCGGCCCCGGAAGCCGGCAGCGTCATTGCCGGCAAGGCGTGGGTGACGGATGGCGACGGGCTCCGCGTCTCCGGCCACAGGGTCCGCTTCGCCGGCCTCGACGCGCCGGAACTGGACCAGTGGGCGAAGCATGGCGACGGCTATTGGTTCAAGCACGGCAAGCGGGTGAAACGCGCACTCATCGGCACGGTCGGCGGCCGCCATGTCGAGGTCACGGTGGAGGGAGTGGACCAGTACGGCCGCGTGCTGGGCCGCGTGACCTGCGGCGGCAAGGATGTGGGCGCCTGGCTCGTCCGCAACGGCCACGCCATCGCCGCTTACAGCGACCGGTACAAGGACATTGAAAGCGAAGCCCGCCGCGAAAACCGCGGCCTCTGGAGCTACGACGTGGCTTTTGATCCGAGGGACTGGCGGCGCAGGCAGGCGAGGCAGGGGTAAAGACGGCGGGTTCCGGTTATAATGAGGCGGACGGAGCTTTCCGGGAGGATCGGGGAGCGTCCGGGAGGATCGGACCGTGGAGCGCAGCACCGGCAGCATGGGTTCGGAATACCGGACCTTCCATATCGATCCGGAAGCCCTGCCGCTCTTCCGGGATTTCGACTGGAACAGCCTTGCAAAACAGGTGTTCGTCGACCCCCTGACCGGCCTCGTCGCCCTCATGACGCCGTCCTCTCAGCATGAGGGCTACGGTTTCGGCGCGCATGATCTCGTTCGCGCCCTTACCAGGGAGCTGGCCATCGACGCGGTCGGGCTGGGCTCGACGCGCTGGCGCCGGCCCGGCGATCCCGAAAATACCGGCGCTGAGCCGGACGCCTGCTTCTATCTCGGCGACAAGGCCGAACGCCGCGGCTACGCCCGCCGGGCCGGAGACGCGGCGCTGGAGGCGTTCGAGGCCACCACGCCGCCGGACCTTGTGGTGGAGGTCGAGCGCAGCCGGACGAACGACAGGAAGCCGGACTTCTACAGGGAGGTGGGCGCGGTCGAAATGTGGCGTATCGACATCCGGCGCGAGGACCGCAAGGTGGAGATTCTGGACCTGCAGGCCCCGGACGGGCCGGCGGCGCTTCCGGCCTCGGCCGTGCTACCCCTCTGCACCCCGGAATTCGTGCTCGAAGCCCTCGAACTCGCGGTGGACGGCCGCATCCGCGAGCTCGACGCGCTGATCGACCGCCGGGCGGAAACGCAGGCGCTGGAGAGCGGGGACGGCGCTAGCGATTCATAGAGGTCGTTTCGACTGGATGGCGTGCGCGCCGGCGGGCCGCGCGCGGGCCGTGCCCCCCGGCTCCGGCGTCATGGCGCGCTTTCCTGCAACTGGAACAACCGCCGGTCCCACCACACGGGCACCTCCAGCGACACCTGTATATCCCGGAATTCCGGGTGAAGGCTGTTGATGACGGCGTTCCGCTCCATGCGCGCCACGAGCGAGGGAACGAACAGGACAAGGCTGCGCTTCTCCGCATACCAGGCGGCTGCGAAGCGGCGCGACGCCCGGTGGTCCGGCCTGTCCCAACCCGGCACGATGTCGGGCGTCGCTACCTCGTAGGAAGCGCCTCTCGGAATCGCGGCCTCCACGAAATGCTGGTTTCCGGGCAGGATCCCGTTCCACTGGACGAGCTTTTCGAGCATGGCCGCCGCGTAGCTTTCGCAGGCATAGACCACTGCATCCCCGGCCTCATGCCACCGGCCCGAAACCCTCCGGGCGCCTTCCGCGCTCCAGACCGGGAATCGCCCCTCCGGGTCGCCGATCCGGAAGACCCGGACCGTCTCCGGCAGCCTGCGCGGTCCGGTCAGGGCGAGACGCCCGCCTCGGCCCGCCGGATAAGGTTGAGGACCGCATCCGCTCCCGCCGGACCGGACCGCGCCATGTCGAACGGCGTCTCCCCCTCCAGCAGGGGATGCGGGCGCGTCATGAAGGCTTCCATCCGCTCCCGGTCGCCGCGGTATGCGCGGGCCGCGGCGACCGCGACCCGGGCGATTTCATAGAGCCGCCCGCTGTGCTCCCTGGACAGCCTGCCGGCCTTCCGCGCCCGCCTGAAGGTCGCTTCCGGCACGACAGGCCCCACGATCCGGTTCCTGTCGCCTCCGAACGCCTCGGCTATCGCAGCCACCGCAGCGGGCCGGAGACCGCCGGCAACGCACCGCGCGAGACCCACGTCGCTGCAATCATCGGGGTCCGCGATGGCGAGCAGCCTCGCCATGCCGGTGGTTTCGCCCGCATCGGCCGGCGAAAGGACGGAGCCGGGACTCGCGGGGTTCGGATCGGCGGCAGTCGGGCCTGCCATCGGCGCCTCCTCGGCAGTCGTCATATGACGACAATAAGCCGATCGAACGACGCGCGCAATCCGGAAGCAGCGTGAGGCGTTCTTTGCGCCCCTATGCGACGCAGCCGTTGCCGTCGCCGGCCCTACCCTCAAGCCTTCCCGGACTGCCCGGCATCGCGACGAGGTCTGGGAAATCCGCTGGTCAAACCGTCGATATGTTCGTGCAGATCGGGAGGGATGTCCTGCCAAAGAGGATCGAGTATGAACCGCACACCTTCCCGGCGCGCAAATTTTGCCGCTGGAACGAAGTCCGCATCGCCGGAAACGAGAACGATAATGTCCGCATGGCGTTTGAGAGTAAGCGAAGCAATATCCAGCCCGATTCGCATATCAACACCCTTTTGCCGCAAGGCGGGCGAGAAGTCGTCATCGGTCAAATCGATGATTGTGCGTCGCCTATTCAGAAGCTCCTTCTGCGGCTCGGCGTTCAGAATCCAAGCCCGATTACTGTCTCTTGTTACTTCTCCCAGCCGGACGGCCACATTCGGGGTCCTGCGCAGCGCGGCGAACAATTGTCGGCGAAAGCGAGCTTGTTCCGTTCGGGCATAGTCAATTGCAGAATTGCTCACAGGCTTATGCGCTTTTCTGTCGTATGGCTGCGCATCGTAGTAGAAGGTACGATATAGTAGCTGAAGAGAATTCGAAGTCTTGTATAACTCGTTTAGTTGTTCCAAATGACTCCGAACCAATTGCCTTACCGACCCGGCAACAGCTTTCGGGTCGTCAGAATCGATATCCGGCCGCACTATGGGCAATCGCTTAAGGAAGTAACCGCCGTCAATGAGAATCGCCGACTTAACCATAAGAATTGATTCTGGTGGCGCTCTACTACAGCGCCAAAAGGAAAGCCCCTCGGGTTTGGCCTCGTTCATGATTGCCAACCCCGATGCCGGGGCGGAAACGAGGCGTACTGCCGAGGGGCGGATATGGATACTGTAGTGCGGCGTCCCGCGAACGTCAACGCCGCCTGAACGGACCCGCTCAGCCCCCCGCCTTCTTCCGCGACTCGTAGAGGTCGATCAACTTCAGCGCGTCGGCGGCGTCGATGCGGCCGAGCGGGCCGTCGCTGTAGCTGGAGACCTCGACCGCTCCGGCCTCGTTGAGGATGAACTCGGAGGGCTGGACGATCTGGCGGCGGTCTTCCCACCAGGCGCCGATCCGGTCCGCGTCCGCGCGCGTCATGCCCCAGGCGAAGGGGAAGCTCTTGCCGTCCGCGATCTTTCGGGCGTTGTCCTCATCGTCCACGCTGCCGGCG
>JAJEAZ010000107.1 GCA_022824105.1 Alphaproteobacteria bacterium | reverse complement strand
GCCGACTTCTCGGTCGGGATGCTGGGGGCGAACGGCGTCGTCGGCGCCAACATCAACATCGCCGCCGGCGCGGCCCATGCGGTGCGGCTCAAGGGCGAGCGGCGCATCGTCTGCTGCATCTTCGGCGACGGGGCGGTCAATCGCGGGCCGTTCCTGGAGGGACTGAACTGGGCGCGGGTCTTCGACCTGCCGGTGCTGTTCGTCTGCGAGGACAACGCCTTCGCCGCCACCACGCGGACCGAAGCGATGACCGGCGGCCCCGGACCGGCGGCGCGCGCCGAGGCGCTGGGGATTCCGGCCAGGGCCGTTGACGGCAACGATGTGGACCTTGTGGCGGAGGTGACGACGGAGTTGCGGGAACGCATCCTGGAAGGCGGCGGGCCGCAATTCCTCTGGGCGAAGACCTGGCGGCTGACCGGCCACACGGCCGTGGACAAGGCCGCCTACCGCGATGCCGGCGAAGTCGAGGAGCGCTGGAAGGACGACCCGATTGCCCGCGCCGCCGACACGCTGCGCGCGCATGGCGTCGCCGGGGAAACGATTTCGGGCCACCGCGAGGCGGCTGTGGAGGAGATGCGGGCGGCCTATGAGGAGGCGAAGGCCGCGGACTGGCCGGAAGACGGCGCGCTCTACGCGGACGTGCAGGATGTCGGCGACCCGCGCGAGGCGGCGTTCCGATGGTGACGACCACCTATATGGAGGCCGGGCGGCGGGCGCTGGCCGAGGAGATGCGCCGCGACCCGACCGTATGGGCCCTCGGCGAGGACCTCGGGCGCGGCGGCGTGTTCGGGCAATATGCGGGCATGGTCGAGGAATTCGGGCCGCTCAGGATTTCGGACGCGCCGATTTCCGAGGCGGCGATCCTCGGCTCCGCCGTCGGCGCGGCGCTGGCGGGCACGCGCCCGGTGGTGGAGATGCGCTTCGCTGATTTCGCGCTCTGCGCCGTGGACGAACTCGTGAACCAGGCGGCCAAGGCCCGCTACATGTTCGGCGGGCAGGGCGGCGTGCCGCTGGTGGTGCGCGAGCCGATGGGCATGTGGCGGTCCTCCGCCGCGCAGCACTCGCAGTCGCTGGAAGCCTGGTATGTGCATATTCCCGGCCTGACGGTGGTTGCGCCCGCGACGCCCCGGGACAATCTGCGCCTGCTGAAGGCGGCAATCCGCAGCGACGATCCGGTCGTCTACATGGAGCACAAGGACCTGTGGGGGATCGAGGAAGACCTCGGCGAGGACGAGCCGCCGGGCGAGCTCGGCACGGCGCGGACCGTCCGGGACGGCAACGATGCAACCGTGGTCTCATGGTCGGCCATGGTTCGCAATGCCGCCGCTGCGGCGGAAATGCTGGCGGAGGAGGGCGTGTCGGTGGAGGTCATCGACCTGCGCACGCTCTGGCCGTGGGACCGCGGCGCGGTGCTGGAGTCCGTGCGCAAGACCGGACGGCTGGTCGTGGCGCAGGAGGCGGTCTCGGTCGGCGGTTTCGGGGCCGAGGTCGCCGCGACCGTCTCGGAGTGGCATTTCGGCATCCTGAAAGCGCCCGTGAAGCGGCTCGGCGCGCCGCGGGTGCCGATTCCCTATGCAAAACCGCTGGAAGACAGGCTGCGCGTGGGGCCGGACGCGATTGCGGCGGCGGTGCGCGCGCAGTTGTAAGCAAGAGGATTTGAAGCGATGACCGATTGGCAGGAGGACCTCTACCGGGTCCTCAAGGAGTTCGAGGTCAGCCAGGTTAGCTATGTGCCGGACGCCGGCCACCGGGTGCTGATCGACAAGTCGCTGGCGGACCCGGAGATGCATTCCGTCCCGCTCACCACGGAGGAAGAGGGCATCGCCATGCTTGCCGGCGCCCATCTGGGCGGCGCGCGCGGCGTTGCGGCGATGCAGTCCTCCGGCATCGGCAATTGCGTCAACATGTTCTCGCTGGTGAAGAACGGCCTGTTCCCGATGCTGGTGCTGGTGTCGATGCGCGGCGATTTCGGCGAGGGCAATCCCTGGCAGATGCCGATGGGGCAGGCGGTCGAGCCGGTGATGGAGGCGATGGGCTTCGTCACCATGCGGATCGACCGGCCGGAGGATGTCGAGGGCGCGATGCGGGCGGCCTGCACCATGGTCTTCGGGTCCGGGCAGGCGGTCGGTGTTTTGCTGACCCAGAAATTGATTGGTGCCAAGGCGTTTTAGGCGGGGGAGTGGAAGCGATGAATGAAGCATTCCGGGCCGGCACCGCGGCCGAGATGAGCCCCGTCGGCACGCTGGACAGGCGCGAGGCCGTACCGGCGCTGGTGGGCAATCCGCAGGACTGGCTGATCGTAGCCGGGCTCGCAGGCACGGCGAAGGACACCGCCGCCATGTGCGAGCCGGAGGCCAACTATTTCGCCTGCGCCGGCGTCATGGGCGGCGCGGTCGCCATGGGGCTCGGGCTTGCGCTTGCGCGGCCGGACCGCAGGGTGCTGGTGCTGACGGGCGATGGCGAACTGCTGATGAATGTGGGCTCGCTCGCGACCGTCGCGATCCTGAATCCGCCCAATCTCTCGATCGTTTGCGTCGATAACGGCCATTACGGCGAGACCGGCTATCAGAAGAGCCACACCTCGCTGGGTGTGGACTTGGCGGCGATGGCGTCGGGGGCCGGAATCCCGGCGGTCCGCTCGGTGTCCGAAGCGGGCGGGATCGAAGAGGCCGGCCGGCTGCTGCGCGAAGCCAACGGCGCGTCGTTCGTGCTGCTGAGGATCACGCCCGATGCGCCGCCGCCCGTCATCAGGCGCTCCCTGGATGCAGCCTTCGCCAAAGACCGCTTCCGCACCGCAACGCTCCCGGCAGGGTAAGGCCCCGGCGACTCATACCTGCGGCATCGACTTCAGACTCATGTGAAGATCATGGCCCATATCGTCACCCCGGCCCCCGAGCCGGGGTCCATCCCTGACTCGGGCCACCGCCGCAGCCGGCGGAGAACAAGTTGGACCGCTGAAGCTGCCGCCAGAACCGAAGCTGGGCCCCGGCTCGGGGGCCGGGGCGACGGTGGAGGTAGCTCGGCCATCGGTTCCGGTCAACGACCGTTGGTATCAGGGATCGTTCGACCGGTCCGGTTGCCGGGCTCCGGTGTTTCCGGTGATCCTGGGCCGGAACGGGTAGGGCGTTTTCCGGGTCCCGATGCCGGGAAGCGGGCGCACCGGCGCGCCTTCATGCGCCGCCGCCATGAAATCGCGCCAGATGCGCGCAGGCAGCCCGCCGCCCGTGACCTCGTCCATCGGCGCGCCGTCATCGTTGCCGACCCAAACGCCGGCCACGAGGTTCCCCGTGAAGCCCACGAAAAAGGCGTCGCGGAAGGACTGGCTGGTGCCCGTCTTGCCGGCGGCGGGG
>JAJEAZ010000486.1 GCA_022824105.1 Alphaproteobacteria bacterium | reverse complement strand
AACAGCCCGGCCGGGTCGAGGCCGGCATGGTCGTAAAAGGTCTTGTCCTCGGCCGCCAGGAACGCATCGACGACGCGCTTCGGTATCGCCTCGACCGGCACGAACAGCCGGTGCTCGACCGCGAACTCCGCCAGCAACCGGCCGTCGCCGGCATGGACGCGGGTGGCGACCGGCGGTTCGTAGGTCGCAAGCCAGCCATAGGCCGGGAGGCCGCGGGAGTAATGGTCCGCCACGAACAGGGCGCCGGCGCCGCCCAGGACGATGCCGGCGGCGGCAAGCCAGTAAAAGAAGCGCAGCACACGAATCATCCCGCGCACAAACAGACCAACTTCATGGCAAAATCAAGGCCTGTTCCTCGCGGCCGGGATTAGCGATTGCCGCCAGCCGCATATCCGGCTATTGTAGCGTGCGCTTGCTGGTCTGCATTCCTTTGCCGAGCGGGCCGTCCCTGTCGCCATCCGAATAGCTTTTTCGTTTGCGCCGCCAGTGAAAGTCCGGCCGGCCGGGGTCTACACGGACCGGCAATGAGCGTTCAATGTCCCATCCACGGCGCGCCCGGGCGGTAGAGCCCGCGCGATCGGAGGCTGACCAGATGACTGTCTTGCGCCTGCCGGATCGCTGCCCCCGCCCCTGCGCTGCCGCATTCCCGGAGCTTTACCTTAATGACCAGGAGCATGCTCATCGATGCAGCGCATCCGGAAGAAACCCGGATCGCCGTCGTCAACGACCGCCGGCTTGAGGACTTCGACTACGAAGCCGCTGCCCGGACATCCCTGAAAGGCAACATTTATCTCGGCAAGATCGCCCGCGTCGAAGCCTCGCTGCAGGCGGCCTTCGTCGAGTATGGCGGCAACCGGCACGGTTTCCTGCCGTTTGCGGACATCCATCCGGACTATTACCGCCTGCCCCAGGAAGACCGGCAGGCGTTGATCGAGGAGGAAGCGGCCGCGCGCCGCGACCGGGACCTCGAAGGCGGGTTCGAGGCTGAGGATGTCGAGGAGGCCGAGCCGCAGGCCAACGGCCGCGACGAGGCCCAGGAGGAAAGGCGGCGGACCAACAAGCTGCGCCGCCAATACAAGATCCAGGAGGTCATCAAGCGCCGCCAGATCGTGCTGGTGCAGGTCTCCAAGGAAGAGCGCGGCACCAAGGGGGCGGCGCTGACCACCTATATCTCCCTCGCCGGGCGGTATTGCGTGCTGATGCCGAACACCGGGCATGGGGGCGGCATCTCGCGCAAGATCACCAACGCGACCGACCGGCGGAAATTGAAGACCATCGTGGACGGCCTGGAGGTCGCCGACGGCATGGCGGTCATCATGCGCACGGCCGGCGTGAAGCGCACCAAGACCGAAATCAAGCGCGACTACGACTTCCTGACCCGCACCTGGGAAGGCATCCGCGAGGACACGCTGTCGAGCACGGCGCCGGCTCTCATCTACGAGGAAGCCGACCTCGTCAAACGGGCGATCCGCGACATCTACGGGCGGGAGATCGACCGGGTTCTGGTCGAGGGCGACCGGGCCTACCGCAGCGCCAAGGACTTCATGAAGGCGCTGATCCCGAGCCATGCGAGGCGGGTGCAGCAATACAAGGACCAGCCGGAGCCGCTGTTCGCCGCCCACGGCATCGAGGACCAGCTCTACGATCTGCACACGGCGCGGGTCGAGCTTCCGTCCGGCGGCTATCTGGTCATCGATTCGACCGAAGCGCTGGTGGCCATCGACGTGAACTCGGGCCGCGCGACGCGCGAGCGCAATATCGAGGAAACCGCCGTCAAGACCAATCTCGAGGCGGCCGACGAAGTGGCCCGCCAGCTGCGGCTGCGCGACCTCGCCGGCCTCATCGTCATCGACTTCATCGACATGGACGACCGGCGCAACAACTCGCAGGTCGAGCGCAGGCTCAAGGATGCGCTCAGCACCGACCGGGCCCGCGTCCAGGTCGGGCGGATCAGCTCGCTCGGACTGCTGGAGATGTCGCGCCAGCGGCTTCGGCCGAGCATTCACGAAAGCAGCACCGTCGTCTGCCCGCATTGCAACGGCGCCGGCTTCGTGCGCTCCACCGAATCCAGCGCCCTGCAGATCGCCCGGGCCATCGAACAGGAGGCGCTGAGCGGCAAGCATTCCGTGCTGTCCGTGTATCTTTCCACCGATACGGCGCTCTACTTGCTCAACTACAAGCGCGACCTGCTGAACCGCCTGACGCAGGATTACGGCGTTACGGCGCTGCTCCAGCGCGACGATTCGCAGCCGCCCGGCGCCTGGCGGTTCGAAAGCCTCGCCCCCAAATCTCCGGACGAGAGCGCCGGGGACGAACCGGCCGCAGCCGATGCGGCGGCCGAGGAACCGGCGGAGGACGAGGACGAGGAAGGCGGCGCGAAGCGGCGGCGGCGCAGCCGGCGAGGCGGTCGGCGCCGGAGAGGCGGCGCTTCCGACGAGGCCGAGACGGTCGAAGCGGCCGAGGCTGCCGAGGCTTCCGATTCCGGCGAGCCCGAACCTGTCCCCGCTCCGGACGCGGCCGGCGAAGCGCCGAAGCCGAGGCGGCGGCGGCGCGCTGCAACCACTGCCGAGCCGAAGCCGGAAGCGCAGGAGGCCGATCCGCCTCCGCCTGCCGAGGCGGAGGCCGCGGAGGCCGTCGAGGAAGCGCCCAAGCCGAGAAGGCGCCGGACACGGCGCAAGAAAGAAGAGGCGCCCGCCGAAGCTGCCGCCGAACCGGCAGCGGAACAAGCGGAGGCAGCGGCTCCGGCGGAAGCGGAGACGGCCGAAACGCCCGAGGAGGCTCCCAAGCCGCGCCGGCGGCGGACACGGCGCAAGAAGGAGGAGGCGCCGGCGGAAGCCGCCGTCGAGGCTGCCGGGGCCGCCACATCCGAAGCGCAGCCGGAGGAACCGCCTTCGCCCGAGCCGCCTTTGCAGGAAGCGCCAGCGGAACCCGGTGCAATCCCGGCGGACGAGCCGGAAGCCCCTCGCCGCCGCGGCTGGTGGCGGCGGCAACTGAATCTGGTCTGAGCCCGAAACGAGAGGACCCGACCGCGCCATGACGAGCAACGGCAAGATGGAGCTGCGCTTCGAAGAGAACGTGGCAGTCCTCGCCTTCAACGACCCGGACGTGCTGAACGCGATCGGCCACCGGATGCGCGAGGATTTCTCCGCGGCGCTCGACCGTATCGAGGCAAGCGACGCCCGTTGCATCCTGTTGACGGGCAACGGCCGGGCCTTTTGCTCGGGCGCGAACCTGAACGATCCCGACCGTCCGCCGCGCGACCGCGAGGCCGAGGCGCGGGGCGAGCAGAAGAGCGACCTGGAGGGCTGGTACAACCCGACCCTTGAGCGGCTGCGCGCGTCCGCCATACCCGTCGTCTCCGCCGTCAACGGCGTCGCCGCCGGCATTGGCATGAGCTTCGCGCTGTCCGCCGATATCCGCATTGCAGCGCGTTCCGCCTATTTCCTGCAGGCCTTCGCCCGCATCGGCCTGGTGCCGGACGGCGGCGCCACATGGATCCTGCCGCGCCTCATCGGCATGGCCCGCGCGATGGAGCTGTCCATGCTGGCGGAGAGGCTGCCTGCCGAGACGGCGCTCGAATGGGGCATGGTCAACCGGGTCGTGGACGACGAGACGCTGATGGACGAGGCAATGGGGATGGCGCGCCGCCTCGCTGCCGGACCGGCGGCGCTGGGGATGATCCGCCGACTCTACTGGCAGAGCCTGGAGAACGGCTACAGCACGCAACTCAAGCTGGAGGCCGACACCCAGACTTCGGCAGGCCGGACACAGGACTATGAGGAAGGCGTGGCCGCCTTCCGCGAAAAACGCCCGGCCGCCTTTACCGGCCGCTGAAAGCGCTCGGCCTGAGCGGCGTTATACCAGCGGTCGTTGACCGGAACCGATGGCGGAGCCACCTCCACCGTCGCCCCGGCCCCCGCGCCGGGGCCTATGTCGTCATCCCGGACCCGATCCGGGACCCTGATTCGCGCCACCGCCGCAGCCGGTGGAGAGCAGGCTCAACCGCTGAAACTGCCGCCAGGACCGAGGCTGGGCCCCGGATCGGGGTCCGGGGCGACGGTTG
>JAJEAZ010000282.1 GCA_022824105.1 Alphaproteobacteria bacterium | reverse complement strand
CTTCGTGGTCGTGCCCATCGTGGCGCCGATCCTGCTGCTGATGGACCTGAACCCGGTCTGGCTCGGGATCATGATCGCGCTCAACCTGCAGACCTCGTTCCTGACGCCGCCCTTCGGCTTCGCGCTGTTCTACCTGCGCGGCGTCGCGCCGCCCGAGGTGACGACGGTCCAGATCTACAGGGGCGTGGCGCCCTTCGTCGCGATCCAGGTGGTGGCGCTCGGCGTCGTCGCGGCCCTGCCGGAACTCACCACCTGGCTGCCGAAGGTCGTCTTCGGCCCCTGAGCCCGGCGCGGGCCGTGACCCCGGCGGGACATCCGGGCTAGGATCGCGCCGGTCGAAATCCGCAAGGGAGAGGCGGGGTGGATATCGCGGCCCTGCGCGCGGCCGGCGCGCGCCACCTGATCCAGAGCGAGCTCCTGTCGGACGTGGTGCCGGCCATCGACGGCCCCGTCTTCGTGCGCGCCGACGGCGCCGAGATCTTCGACGCGGACGACCGGGCCTATCTCGACTTCAACTCGGGCCAGATGTGCTCGGCGCTCGGGCACAACCACCCGCGCGTGACGGCAGCCGTGCGCGAGGGCCTCGGCACGCTCACCCATGCGAGCTCGGTCTATTTCAACGCCCCGCAGCTCCGCCTGGCCGCGCGCCTGGCGGAGACTTTCGACGCCCCGCTCAGCCGCTCGCTGTTCATCCAGTCCGGCGCCGATTCCAACGAGGCCGCGCTGCTCTTCGCCCGCCGCGCCACCGGGCGCACCGGGATCGGCGCGCTGCATCTGAGCTTCCACGGCTACACGGACGTGACGCGCGCGATCAGCTTCGCGGCGGCCGCGCCGGGCAACGGGCCGGCGATTCCGGAGGTGTTCGCGATCCCCGCGCCCTACGCCTACCGCTCGCCGGTGCCCGCCGAGGCCGAGGGCGAGGGCTGGTGGCGGCCGCTGCTCGCCATCGCCTTCGACCTGCTCGACCGCGAATGCCCGGACAACCTGGCGGCCGTCATCGCCGAGCCGCTCATCAGCGCGGGCGGCGTGATCGAGATGCCGCCGGGCTACCTCAAGGCGCTCAAGGCGGGGCTGGAGGAGCGCGGCGCGCTGCTCATCCTGGACGAGGCGCAGACCGGGCTCGGCAAGCTCGGCAGCATGTACGCCTACCAGGAGCACGATGTGGCGCCGGACATCATGACGCTTTCCAAGCATTTCGGCGGCGGGCTGCCGATCAGCGCCATGGTGACGACGGACGCCGTCGCCGAGCGCGCGCTGGCGGGCGGGCTCACCTTCGGCCATTCGCACTCCTCCGATCCCATTGCCTGCACCGCCGGCCTCGCGAGCCTCGACGTGATCGAGGAAGAGGACGCGCCGGCAAAGGCCCGCGCCATCGGCGCCCGCTGGCGCGAGCGCATGGAGGAGCTGCAGCAGCGGTTCCCGATGATCGGCGACGTGCGCGGGCGCGGCTGCCTGCAGGGGGTCGAACTGGTGCGCGACCGGGCCACGAAGGAGCCGGCGCGCGAAGAGGCGCAGCAGGTCTATCGCGACTGCCTCGCGGACGGCCTGCTGTTCTCCGCGCGGGGCCAGCACGGCAATGTGCTGCGCTTCGTGCCGCCCTTCTGCACCAGCGGGGAGCAGATCGACCGCGCCGCCGGCATCCTGGAGCGCGCGCTCGCGCGCCGCGCCTGATACCGGCGGCAAACGGGAGCCGCCGGGCCTCTCCCGTCGTTCCGGAAGGCGCGTGTTGCCCGGCCCGCGGCTTCACCGACTCCGGACGAGGATGCCGACGATGGTTTCCTCGCCCAGGGACCGGCAGGCCTCCAGGCGCTGAAGGCCTTCGACCAGCACCAGGCGCTCGCCGTCCCGGCGCAACAGGATCGGCGTGCGCTGGCCCTCTTCCAGCATGCTTTCGGCGATCGCCTCGACGGCTGCGGGATCGAGGGTGCGGCGACGCTTCACCGGTACGTAGATGTCGGCGATTCTGAAGACCTGGTCCTTCAGCATGTCCCAGCGTCTCACGGATGGGCGGCCCGGGAAAGCGGGATTTCCGTTCAGCATCGACCGAAGCCCCAATCATTGCAGGATTGCCGATTGCGGCGGCTGTCCGGAACAAGTCCGGGTATGATCGGAAGCGCTGCTGTCAGGTTTCGCGTAACCGACCGGCGCAGGCCGCAGCGTGCGTCAGGCTGAAGCGGGAGCCGGGAACGGCGGCGGTCGCCGAAGGAGGGGGCGGACATTGGCGGAAAGACCGTTCGAGCTTTACGACCTGAAGGTAGAGGTGGTTGCCGGCGACAGGCCGATGATCTGCAACCACCCCGAGGGAGCCTATTTCATGGTGGAGGGCGAGACCCTCGTCTTCTCCGGCCCCGACCGTTTCCCGATGTTTCCGCTTGCCGCGATCCTGCCCCTGCTGCCTGCCAAGCAGCGGGTCACGGACGAAAACGACTGGATGACGACGGATACCGAGGTCGCCTGTCCCGATCCCCACTGCGGCGGGTGTTAACGGCGGCGGAATAATGCTCCACAGGAAGCGCCGGGTTGGTCCGGTGGCGCCGGTGCAAAATTGCACCAGAGATGTCCCGAGGTCGGTATCGGCGCGGGGCGGGAGATGTATGGGGTGGAGCTATATGCAGC
>JAJEAZ010000506.1 GCA_022824105.1 Alphaproteobacteria bacterium | reverse complement strand
ATTTCCGAGATCGGCAGGTCGAGCGCCAGCAGGTCGCGCTGGTCCGCCTCGACCAGGATCCACTCGTCGCGCGCGCCGACCGTCTCCACTTCGTCCACGCCGGCGCGGATCAGCCCGTCGCGCATCCGGAGCGCCCAGGTCTTGATCGTGCGCTCCGGCAGGTCCCCGGAAAGGACGATGCGCAGCAGGTTCTCGTAGCGCACGACGCGCCGGATCCAGGGGGCCTCGCTGTCCTCCGGCAGGGTCGCGACGCGGGACACGGCCGCATCCACGTCCGCCAGCGCCGCCTGCATGTCGGTCCCGGCCTCGAAATCGACCCGGACGGTGGCGAAGCCTTCCTGGGAGGTGGAGATCACCCGCTTCACGCGGTCGAGGAACCGGACCTCCGGCTCGACCGCCTGGACGATGGTGTTGTCCACATCCTCCGCGCCGGCGCCGGGCCAGGCCACGGTGACGATGACCGTGTCGATGCCGAAATCCGGGAAGAACTGCTTGTTCATGCGCGAGAGCGCCAGCAGGCCGACCACGATCATGGCCGCCATCAGCAGGTTCGCCGCCGTCGGATGGCGGGCAAACAGCGAGATCACGGGACGGTGACCCTGACGCCGGGGGCGATTTCGGGGAAGCGGGTGAGCACGATGCGCTGGCCGTCCGCGAGCGGCCCCTGCACCAGCAGGCTGGCGCCCTCCCTGGCGCGGACCGCCACGGTGACCGCCTCCAGCCGGTCGTCCGCGCCGATGCGATAGACCGTGCCGCCGTCGAAGACCGCCGAGGGCGGCAGGCGCACGGCGTCCTCTAGTTCCGGGCCTTCGAGCCGGACCTCGACGAAGGCGCCGGGGCGCAGGCGCGTGTCCGCCGGCAGCGCCTCCAGGCTCGCGAAGGCGGCGATGCCGCCGCTCGCCGCGTCGATCTCGCCCTCCAGCCGCGCGATCCGGGCCGGGAAGCTGCGGACCGTCTCCCCGGTGCGCCAGACCGCCGTCAGCGCCCGGCCCACGATTCCCTCCCCCGTGTCGAGCTCGCCGAATATCCCGTAGGGAATCGACAGGCGGATCTCCAGCCGGGAGGCATCGACGAGGCGGGCCACGCGCTCGCCGGTCCCGACCTGCTTGCCGACCTCGACGCCGATATCGACCAGCCAGCCGCCGAAGGGCGCGGTCAGCCGGGTCTCCTCCAGGTCGCGGTCCGCGCGGGCGAGCGCGGCTTCGGCGCGCCGGATCGCCGCCTGCTGGCGTTCGGCGCGCGCGGTGAAGCGCTCGACGGCGTTCCGGCGCTGGCTCGCGGCCTGCTGCTGGCGGCTCAGCGCGAGTTCCGCGTCGTCTACGGCCTTCTGCGAGATGGCGCCGCGCTCGCGGAGCTGGCGGCGGCGGTCCGCCTCGCGGCGCAGCAGTTCGAGCTGGCGGCGGTCCTCGCCGAGCTGGTCGCGGGCGCCGGCGAGGTCGGCCTCGACTTCGCGCAGCGCCGCCCCGGCCTCGGCGAGTTCGGCCGCGCGCAGCGCGCGGGTGGTCTTGAAATCGAACGGATCGACCGCCACCAGCAGCGCGCCCTCGGCGACATGGCCGCCTTCGCGGAAGTCCGGCCCGACCGCCGCGATGCGCCCGGCGACGAGCGGGCGCAGGTCCACCGAGCGCCCGGCGACCGCCTGGCCGAAGAGCGGGATGCGCGGGCGCACCGTCTCGACCGCCACGACCGCCGCCTCGACCGCCCAGACGCGCTCGCCCGGCGCTTCCGGCAGGATGGCCGTGCGCGTCGCCATCATGGCGAGGAAGGCCGCAATGGCCGCCGCCAGCACGATCAGCGGCAGCAGCACGCGCCCCAGCCCCCGGAGCCTCCGGCGCGGTTTCCGGCCGGTTGCTTCGGTCAGCGTCCCGCTTGCGGCGGGAACGATCTCTGCATCGCGCGGAGTCACGGCTCGTCCAGAATACTCCGGTCTGCGCCCATAGTCCCACTTCCATTTCCCGTTCTCGCCCCGGCGGGTAACGGGCGTTTGTCGGCAGACCGCAGATTTGTAACGAACCGTAACCGCAAGGGGCGGCGGTCGCAGGCGAAGCCGCCGGAAACGGATTGCGCGAATTCGGTGGCCCTGAGAGGTCAGGGTGAAGTATCGTCCCTGCGCTCGGCAAAAGGGTCCGCCAAGCGGGTGCGCCGGCGCCGATGCGAACGGGATTTGCAACCGGGGGAAGGAACCTCGCAATGGCCGGTCAACCGATATTGCCCAAGGGCTCGCCGCCGCCGCTCGCGCCCTATTCGCCGGGCTTCCGGTCCGGCGGACTCGTCTGCACGGCGGGGATGCTGGCCCTGGATACGTCCGGGAACCTGATCGGCGAGGGGGACGCCGGCGCGCAGACCCGCCAGGTGCTGGAGAACATCAGGGAAATTCTCGAAGAGGCCGGCGGCTCCATGGAGGACATCGTGTACAATACGATCTACCTCAAGGACCTCGCCGACTACGGGGCCATGAACGAGGTTTACGCGACCTATTTCCCGAACAACCCGCCGGCGCGCGCCTGCGTGCAGGCCGGCCTCGTCAGGCCCGAGTTCCTGGTCGAGATCGCCGCCATGGCCGTAGTCGACAGCTGACCGGACCTTGCGCCGAAGCACAGAGGGGCGGAGGGCGGCGTGACGGACGTCCGGGACACGCTCGCGACCTATTTCGAGCGCCGGATGGCGCGCATCCTGCTGCTGGGCATCGTCAGCGGCTTCCCCTGGGTGCTCATCGGCAGCAGCCTCAACCTCTGGCTTAAGGAGGACGGGCTCAGCCGCAGCACTATCGGCTGGGCGGGGCTCATCTTCGGCGTCTATGCCTTCAACTTCCTCTGGGCACCGCTGATCGACCGCATCCGCCTGCCCTGGATCGCGGACAGGCTCGGGCACCGCCGGTCCTGGATCGTGGCGCTGCAGGCCGTCATCCTCGTCTGCCTGTTGCTGTGGAGCACGGTCGAGCCTACCGCCGATCTCGGCCTCGTGGTCGCCATCGGGCTCGCCATCGCCGTCGCGTCGGCCACCCAGGACATCGCCATCGACGCGCTCCGGATCGAGCAGATCGGCAAGGACGAGGGCGAGGCGATGGCCGCAGGCGCGGCCGTCGCCGTGGTCGGCTGGTGGACGGGCTACAAGCTCGGCGGCGTCGTTGCGCTGGAGGCGGCCCAGTATTTCGAGCAGGCCGGCCTCGAGCATTACTGGCAGACGACCTTCCTGCTGCTCGGCATCCTGGTCGTGCTCTGCAATATCGGCCTCGCCTTCGTGCCGGAACTCTCCGCCGCCGCCCGTATCGCCGCCCAGGAACGGGACGAGCAGGCAATCGCCTCCCGGCTTGGCGTCGCCGGCCCGACGGGCCGCATCTCCGCCTGGCTCGCCGGAACGCTGGTCGGGCCGTTGATGAGCTTCTTTCGGCGCAACGGTTTCGCCATCGCCGCGGCCGTGCTCGGCTTCATCTTCCTGTTCAAGATCGGCGAAGCGTTCATGGGCCGCATGTCGCTCCTCTTCTACAAGGAGGTGGGCTTCTCGAAGTCGGACATCGCCGTCTATTCCAAGGGCCTCGGCTGGCTGACCACGCTCGTCTTCACCGTGCTGGGCGGCCTGTTCGCCATCCGCATCGGGCTCGTGCGGGCGATGTTCGTCTCCGGCATCGCCATGGCGGCGACCAACCTGCTGTTCGCGTTGATGGCCTGGTCCGGCAAGTCGGAGCTCCTGTTCGCGACCGCCGTCGTCATGGACGACCTCACAAGCGCGTTCGCCACCGTCACCTTCGTCGCCTTCATCTCGATGCTTGTGGACCGGACCTACACCGCGACCCAATACGCGCTGCTCGCCTCCATCGGCACGGCCGGGCGCACGCTGTTCGCCGCCTCGTCGGGCGAGCTGGTGGACTGGCTGGACGGCGACTGGGGGACCTTCTTCGTCATCACCACGCTCATGGTCATCCCCTCGCTCGTCTGCCTCTGGGCCATTCGCGGCCAGCTCGCAAGCCTGCTCGCCGGCGCCCAAGTCCGCCTGTTCGGCAAGGAAGCCGGCCCGGCCGCCTGACCGGACCGCTGGCCGGCCGTTCGACCCGTTTCATGTTCGGCGTTCCCTCCCGAGCCGACTCCTCGATATTCCTTATCTGACTATCCGATATAACCATCCGTTTCTTTACACCAAACCTTATTCTCGCTGCAATCCCCGCCGGGGAAATGGCCGCCATTGTCGGGCGCTCCGGCTCTGGCAGTCCCGCGGGGGGTGCATTTGCTTTCGATGCCGGCCGGCGCTGTGTTGCCAGGCGCGGATACGTGCCGCGCAGGCCGGCCCCGGTCGGTTGCGTTCCCGGAATGTCTCTACCGGGTGTCGGCGGCCGTTCTGCTGCTGTGCGCGGCCGCCGCGTTACCGGAGCGGCCCCGTGCGGAAACGGTTCCGGCGCATGGCCCCGGTCCGGACCGGGACACCGGCGCGCGGACCGCCCTGCTTTATCCCGGTCCGCCGGACAAACCGGCAGGCTTCCGGGCCATTGCCGGAAACCAACAAGTGGTGTTGACGTGGAACGATGCCGACGATGCCAGCATACAAGGCTGGGAATATCGGCAGAAGGAAACAGGTCACGCCTATGCCGGCTGGTCGCCTGTGCCGCGCTCCGATGCAAGCACGACGAGCCATACTGTCACCGGCCTCGAAAACGGCGTCGAATACGCATTCCAGCTTCGAGCCTATAACAGTATCGGCACCGGATACGTATCGGATGAACGATCCGCGACGCCCATGCCCTCGGCTCCGGGTAAACCGACCGGCTTTTCGGTGGAGCCCGGGAATCGAAAGGCGACGCTGTCCTGGAACGATCCGGGCGACGACACGATCGCCGGATGGCAATTCGCCTACAAGACCGACGGCGCCTATGGCGACTGGACCGACATGGCGGGAAGCGGCGCCAGGACGAGGCAGCATGTCGTTTCCATGCTTGAAAACGATGTTGTCCATACATTCAAGATACGCGCGGTCAATGACATCGGTAACGGCTTCGAGTCGGATGAGGTTTCTGCCACGCCGTTCGCGAAAATACCGGGAAAGCCGGGCGGGTTTCTTGCCCTGACAGGCGATGGACGGGTCGAGCTGTCCTGGACAAGCCCCGACGACAGTTCGATCACGAAATGGCAATACGCCTACAGGACGACGGGCGGCTACGGCGACTGGATCGATATTCCCGGCAGCAGCGCCGCTACGACCGGGCATACGGTCGCCGAACTGTCCAACGGGAAGCCGCATACATTCAAGCTCCGCGCGGTCAACGATATCGGATACGGCCCGGAGTCCGACGAGGCTTCCGCCACGCCGCTTTCCGTCCCGGCGAAACCGTCCGGGTTCACCGCAAAGCCGGGAGACGGGCTGGTTACTCTGGGATGGGACAATCCGCTCAACACGACGGTGACGGGCTGGCAATATTCCTTCAGAACTTCAGGCGAGTACGGCGACTGGACCGACATCCCGGACAGCAATGCGGCCACCACCCGCCACGTGGTGACGGGCCTCGCCAACGGCGTGGCGCATACTTTCCGGTTACGCGCGGTCAACGCCAGCGGATATGGCAGCGAGTCCGACGGAATCGACGCCACGCCCAGGCCGGTTCCGGCGAAACCGTCCGGCTTCCGGGCGGAAGCCGGCAATACGCAGGTAAGGCTGGTCTGGACCGATCCGGGCGACGACAGCATCTCGGGCTGGCAATACGCCTACAAAACGACCGGAGGCTACGGAGCGTGGATCGACATCCCCGGCAGCAACGCGGCCACGACCCGCCATACCGTGACGGCGTTGACCAACGACACAGTCCACACCTTCAAGATTCGCGCGCTGAACGGAAGCGGCGCAGGGCCGGAATCCGACGAAGCGTCGGCCACCCCGCAACCGGCCGTGCCCGCGAAACCGACGGGCTTCAAGGCCGGGCCCGGCGACGGCCAAGTCGTGCTGGAATGGGACGATCCTGACGATTCCAGCATTGAGGGCTGGCAGTACAAGGTCCGGGCCTCGGATGGCGGCTACAAGCCGGAATGGGAGAACATTCCGGAAAGCGGCGCGAGCACCGTTAGACACGTCGTGACGGGCCTGGAGAACGGCCGACCTTACACCTTCAAAATACGCGCCGTGAACAGCGTGAGCGGTTACGAATCGGACGAGCGGTCCGCCACGCCGCGCTCGTTGAGGCCGGCTGCGCCGACCGGACTGAGGGCCGAAGGCGGCGACGGGCGCGTGACGCTGACCTGGGACGACCCAGGCGACGCGACGATTACGGGATGGCAATACAGCGCCAGGACGACGGGCGGCTCTGACGAATGGATGGATATTCCGGGCAGCGATGCGGCTACTGTCCGCTACGCTGTGGCCGACCTGCAAAACGGCACGCAATACACTTTCATGCTGCGCGCCCTGAACGAATGGGGCGAGGGAGACGAGTCCGGCGACGTTTTCGCGACGCCGGTTTCAGTACCGGCCAAACCTTCGGGTTTGACCGCAACGCCGGGCGACGGGCAGGTGCGGCTGGACTGGGACGGCCCGGGCAATCCGACCATAACCGGCTGGGAATACAGGCTTGCTGCAACAGACGCTTACGACGCCTGGACCGGCATCGCCGGTAGCAATGCGGAAACGGTCCACCATACGCTGATCGGGCGTAAGCGGTGCGAGCGTGGCACCTACCATATAGTTAAGGAGTGCGGTTTTCTGACCCTTTCACGGAGGAGGGTCAGCCGATGGAGGATATTGATCGCAGCGACGGTGCCGATTGGGATTGGCCGAACCTACTGTCCGTT
>JAJEAZ010000332.1 GCA_022824105.1 Alphaproteobacteria bacterium | reverse complement strand
CTTCGTGGTCGTGCCCATCGTGGCGCCGATCCTGCTGCTGATGGACCTGAACCCGGTCTGGCTCGGGATCATGATCGCGCTCAACCTGCAGACCTCGTTCCTGACGCCGCCCTTCGGCTTCGCGCTGTTCTACCTGCGCGGGGTGGCGCCGCCCGAGGTGACGACGGTCCAGATCTACAGGGGCGTGGCGCCCTTCGTCGCGATCCAGGTGGTGGCGCTCGGCGTCGTCGCGGCCCTGCCGGAACTCACCACCTGGCTGCCCAGGGTCGTCTTCGGCCCTTGACCCCGGCGCGGGCCGTGACCCTGGTGAGAAATACGGGCTAGGATCGCGCCGGTCGAAATCCGCAAGGGAGAGGCGGGATGGATATCGCGGCCCTGCGCGCGGCCGGCGCGCGCCACCTGATCCAGAGCGAGCTCCTGTCGGACGTGGTGCCGGCGATCGACGGCCCCGTCTTCGTGCGGGCCGACGGCGCCGAAATCTTCGACGCGGACGACCGGGCCTATCTGGATTTCAACTCGGGCCAGATGTGCTCGGCGCTCGGGCACAACCACCCGCGCGTGACGGAGGCCGTGCGCGCGGGCCTGGGCACGCTCACCCATGCGAGCTCGGTCTATTTCAACGCCCCGCAACTCCGCCTCGCCGCGCGCCTGGCGGAGACCTTCGACGCCCCGCTCAGCCGCTCGCTGTTCATCCAGTCCGGCGCCGATTCCAACGAGGCGGCGCTGCTCTTCGCCCGCCGCGCCACCGGGCGCACCGGGATCGGCGCGCTGCATCTGAGCTTCCACGGTGTTGTTTTCCGCTTTGAGTCGATAGCAGCCCGTCGGTTTTTGTCACATTGATCGGTTGAGGGATTTCCGGGGCTGTTGGGCGAGCGCGGGATAGTTGTCGGGCCGGCTTTGCGTTGCCGGTCCGGCTCCGTAGTGTCGTTCTGAGGTGACGAAGAAGAAGGAGGCCCGCGCGGGGTAGAGACCCGCCGGGCCATGGCCGGATTGCAGCTTCGCTATGAGACGGGGCTTACCGGCGAGCAGTATGTTAGCGCCCGGGCGTGGCGCGCTGCAAGGCTTGATCGGTGCCCGAACCATCCCGGTGGCGGCTGCTCGTTGTGCCGTCACGGGAGCTATGAGCGCAAGACGCCTGCGGGTGCGCGTGTCGCGCGCTGGTATTGCCCGGAGAGCCACACGACGTTCAGCCTCCTTCCGGACTGCCTGGCGGCGCGTCTTCCGGGGACGCTGGCCGATCTGGAAGCGGTCGTCGTCGCGGCCGAGGATGCGCGGAGCCTTGAGTCTGCGGCGAACGCGCTGCGCGCGGACGCGGTGGAACTTCCCGGCGCGCTGCGCTGGGTGCGCCGCCGGGTTCGCCTTGTCCACAACGTTCTTGTCCGGATCATCGGGCTGATCCCCGACCGTCTGGCGGGCTGCGCCGCGATGATGGGCGCGGTGCGCGCGCGCCTGGCGAGCGACAGGGCGCTGATGGAGCTTCGCGGTCTGGTCGCCGGTCAACTTCGGACGCTGCCGGCCCCGTTGGGCTTCCAACCCCATGGGCTGGGGGCGGGCGGTCGCAAACCGTCCTTCCAACACCCGGTGGGGCCTGATCCGCCCCCGGTCGCCTCGTAGCGTCACGGTCCCGGGGCCGCAGAGCCCCACGAACGAGGACCGCGACATGAAGGAACCGGACGACGAGCTTCGCCAGGCGATCGCGCTGTTCCGCTACGGCGTCATCGCCGATCTGGCGCACTTGCCGGTGGGCACGCCGGGCACCGGCGCGATGATGCGCGCCAAGGCCGAGCAGACCTACGCCATCCCCGGCACCACCCGGACCCGGATCGCCGCCGAGACGATGCGCGGCTGGATCATCGATTACCGGCGCGGCGGCTTCGAGGCGCTCTACCCCAAGCGGCGCACCGACCGGGGCAAACCCCGGCGCGTGCCGGCGGAGGTCGCCGAACGCCTGATCGCGCTGAAGATCGCGAACCCGACCCGGTCGGTGCGCGCGATCATCGAGAAGGCGCGGGCCGAAGGCATCGATCATCCGCTCGCCTCCTCGACCGTGCACCGGCTCCTCGCCCGCGAGGGGCTGTTCGACAGGACCGGGCCGCATGGCGGCGCCGACCGCCGCCGCTTCGCCTTCAGGGAGGCCGGCGAGCTGTGGATGTCGGACGTCATGCACGGTCCGAAGGTCCGGCACGGCCGGGTCCGGCGCAAGAGCTACCTGATCGCCTTCATCGACGACGCCACGCGTGTCGTTCCCTTCGCCGCCTTCGCGCTGGCGGAGAACGTCCCGGCCTTCCTGCCGGTGTTCAGGAACGCGCTGATCCGGCGCGGCCTGCCGCAGCGCCTCTATGTCGACAACGGCGCCGCCTACCGCTCCCACCATCTCGCCCTGGTCTGCGCGAAGCTGGGCGTGGCGCTGATCCACGCAAGACCCTGGCAGCCGGCGGGGAAGGGCAAGATCGAGCGGTTCTTCAGGACGCTGCGCGCCGGCTGGCTGGGGTGCATGGAGGCCGCCGAGCGGGAGACCCTGGAGACCCTGAACCGCAGCCTGTGGGCCTGGATCGAGGGCGAGTATCACCACACCCCGCATCGCGGCCTCGAGGGACGCACGCCGCTCGAGCAGTGGGCGCTGGCCTCGGGCGCGGTCCGCTACCCGGACGCGACCATGGACCTCGACGACCTGTTCCTCTTCGAGGCCCGGCGGCGCGTCTACAAGGACCGCACCGTCAGCCTGAACGGCCGCGTCTACGAGGTCGACGCCCTGCTGATCGGCCAGAAGGTCACCCTGCGCTACGACCCCGAAGCGCCGCCGTCGCGCCCGCTGGAAGTGGTGCATGACGGCAAGCCGGCCGGCAAGGCGAGGCGCCTCGACGCCTACGCCAATACCGCCGTCAGGCGCGCCTACCCGACGAAGGAGATCGAGGCCGGGGATCCGGCGCCGGAACCGCCGCCCTCGCCGCTCAGCCTGCGCAAGCTCAAGGAGCACGACTGATGTATCTGCGCCACTTCGCCTTCACCCGCATGCCCTTCGAGACCCTGGCCGAGACCGACGAGCTGTTCGAGTCCTCGGCCCGGCGCGAGGCCGAGGCCCGGCTCGGCCATCTCGTCGAGCTGCGCGGCATCGGCCTGCTCACCGGCGAGGTCGGATCGGGCAAGACCACCGTGTGCCGCCACCTCGCCGCCGGCCTTCATCCCGGGCTCTACCGCGTCCACTACGTCTCGCTCACCACCGGCAACGTGCTCGATATGTACAAGGCCATCGCATGGGAGCTCGGCCTGCCCATAGAGCGATCCCGCGCCACCGCCCGCCAAGCCATCCGCAACGAGATATCCCGCCTCGTCACCGAGGCCAAGCAGATGCCGGTGCTGATCGTCGACGAGGCCCATCACCTGCGCAACGACGTGCTCGAAGACCTCCGCCTGCTCACCAACTTCGCCATGGATGCCGAGCAGCGCCTGTGCCTCCTCCTCGTCGGCCTCACCGAGCTCAGGCGCCGCCTCGCCATGGCCATG
>JAJEAZ010000494.1 GCA_022824105.1 Alphaproteobacteria bacterium | reverse complement strand
CGAGCAGGCGCCGCAGTCGCCCGTGGCGCAGCCTTCCTTGGTGCCGGTCAGGTGCAACTCGTCGCGAAGCACGTCGAGCATGGTCTGCTCCGTGTTGCAGAGGAACTCGACCGGCTCGCCGTTGATCGTGGTGGAAATGTGATGTTTCGCCATGGTTTCGGCTCAGGCTCCCGCGCGCTTGAAGGCAGTGGCGGCCGCGCGGCGCGCCAGCACGCCTGCGACCTTGGTGCGGTATTCGATGGTGCCGCGCTTGTCGGAAATCGGACTGCAGGCAGCCTGTGCGGCGGCGTCGAGCGCGGCAAGCGCCGCATCGTCGAGCTTGCTGCCGACCAGCGCCGCAGCCGCGTCGGGGACGACCAGCACAGTCGGCGCGACGGCCCCGAGCGACACTTTCGCCGCCGTGCAGGCGCCGCCTTCATCCAGCGTCACGCAGACGCCGGCGCCGACTACGGCGATGTCCATTTCCGTGCGTGGAATGAAGCGCAGATAGGCGTCGCCCGTGCGCGCCGGCTTCGGCGGCAGCTTGACCGCGATTACCATCTCGCCCTTGGCGAGCGAGGTGCTTCCCGGCGCGGTCGGGACCGCTTCGACCGGAACCTCGCGCTCCCCGTTCGGCCCGGCGATGACGACTGTCGCGCCCGCCGCGACCAGCGCCGGTACGGAATCTGCAGCCGGCGAGGCATTGCAGAGATTGCCGACGAAGGAGGCGCGGCCCTGGATCTGCGTTGAGCCGATCAGCTCGACCGCCTCGACGATGCCCGGCCAGTCCTTCGACAGGCCGGCATGCTCGCCGGCCTCGGCGCCGGAGACGGATGCACCGATCCGGTAGCCGCCGCCCTCGGTCGTAATCTTCCTGAGTTCGGGGATCCGCTTGGTATCGACGATCAGGTCCGGCTTCAGAATGCCGGAGCGCAGCTGGACGAGCAGGTCAGTGCCTCCCGCCAGCACCTTGGCGACGCCGCTTGCGTTCGCCAGCAACTGCACCGCTTCGGCCACCGTCGTGGGCGCAGCGAAACTCGGTGCGTACATTCTTCCTCCTCAATCTCGCATGGTCGCGCAAAAAGACCCCGGCCGGAACCGTGGGACCGGTCGGCCGCCTTCGGATGCACACATTCTAGAGCCAACCGCAACCTTTTGGCGAGAGCGCAGCGTCGATAAGTCGCCTCGCCCGCCTCGCCTGCCGTCCGGGGCGGAACGAAGTCTTTCAAAAATCAATAACAACAGGACTATGTCCGCAGTTTTCTATAAACCGCACGAGGTCTTCCGGGGCGATGGCGGTGGTGCGGTCGTTCCTGAGCGGGTGGTAGTTGAGCGGTGAGATTTCGAGCATCCGGGCCTGCAGCACCGGTTGCACGCGCTGTTCGCGATCATTGATGAGGGCGAAAGGAGTGACGGCGCCGGGCAGGATGCCCAGCACTTCCATGAGGCGTTCCGCCGAGCCGAAGGAAGGGCGTCCCGCGCCGATGCGCTCGCCGAATGCCTTCAGCTCGATCTTCGCGTCCTCCAGGCAAACGACCAGCCAGTAGGCGTTCTTCCGGTTCTTCAGGAACAGGTTCTTGCAATGGCCGCCGGCGATACTACCGCGCAGTTCCCGGTTTTCGTCCACTGTGAACACCGGCTCGTGGCAGACGGTGCTATAGGCGATGGCGAGCTCGTCTAGGCGGGCGAAAAGGTCCTCCGGCGTAGCGGGCATGGAGGCCGTCATGCCGTTACTGCGGTTGCGGCGGCGAGCGCGGCGGCGTCGTGGCGAGGGAGTTCCATCAAGACGGTCTTCAGCCGCTCCGCCGCTGCCTCGCCCACGACATCGGCCGCCAGCGCGTCATACTTCGAGAACAGAGCTGCCTCGCGACCCGGGTGGCCGGGCGCACCGGACGGATTGAGGGTTTCCGACCGTTCCACACGTCCGCCGGGCCCCGCGATCTCCACCCAGCCGGGGTAATCGGCCGGATACAGGCCGTCGAGTTCGGCATCGGGCACCAGTTCGATCCGCCGGGCAAGTTCGACCAGTTCCGGGTCCTTCAACCGCTCGTCGGTGTATTGAGCGGGAAGCGCGTTGCCGTCCGCAAGCGCCGCGGCGATGGTGAACCGCGCGCTCATCTGGCCGTTGAGGGCGGTGCCGGGCTCGTAGTCGAAGCCGCACTGGACATCGACCACGCGCGGCAGGCCGGCGCGCACCGTCTCGTCGGCAGCCGGCATGCGCCCGAGACGCTCGCGGAGCTCGCGGGCGGCATCGACATAGGAATGCAGCGAACCGCAGCAGGAATAGGGCTTGAAATAGACCTGCTCGACGGCCCATTCGCTGCCGAGCCCATCCAGCATAAGTTCCGGTTTTGCAGCGTCAGAGAAGGCATCGAGGAAGCCGCCGTCATCGGTCTCCAGCACGCTCGCCGGGCCGGTGAAACCCATGGCCGCCAGCTCCGCCGCCATGACGCCGGCATAGGCGGCGCGGCCCGGATGCAGGCGCTTGCTCATTGCGCCGTCCGCGTTGAAGGCGAACAGCCCGGACCCCTGCGTTGCGCCAAGGCCGAGTGCCCAGGCGGTTGCCTCTTCGTCGAGCCCGAACAGCACGGCGCCCGCCGCCGCTGCGCCGAGCGGGCCGCAGACGCCCGTCAGGTGCCAGCCGCGCAGCCTGGCTGCATTGGGATCGAGGGCGCGGGACGCGCGGACCATGATCTCATAGCCCGCGACGACCGCCACCTCGATCTTATCGCCCCCGGAGCCGAGGCGCTCGGCGAGTGCGAGCGTGGCCGGGACGACTGCGGCGCCCGGATGCAGCTTGGCAATAAAGTCGTCGAGTTCGAAGGCGTGGGCCGCGACGCCGTTCACGAGCGCTGCGTCGGCGGGCCTGAGCGAGGGGCCAGCCTCTCCCCAGACCGTAGCAAGGCCCCCGCCATTGCCGGGGGGCCCGTACCCCTGGCGTGCCCAAGCCAATGCCGTTTCGGCCCAGAACTCCCGCCGTCCGTGCAGTGCTGCGCCCATCGTATCGAGGATGGCGAGGCGCGCGGCATGGCGTGCGCTATCGGGCAAGGCCTCTAGGCGAAGGCCGGCCAGCCAGCGGGCGAGTTCTGCGGTCAGAGCCGTCGTTTCGCTGCGGTCGCGCGGCATGGCAGGTCTCCAAAAGCATAGGGCAGCCGGCCGAGAGGGTTCCAACGGCGGCAATTTCCAGCAAAGAATGCAGGAATCGCGGTCCGGTCGCAAACCGGTCGGCCGCCTCGGAGAAGCGGGAGAGTGCGGCCATGCCGGGTCCGTTCCACAGCCTGAGAGTGATCGACCTGACAACGGTGGTCGTAGGCCCTTACACGAGCCAGTTCCTCGGCGACCTCGGCGCCGACGTCATCAAGGTCGAGGCGCCCGAGGGCGACCTCTCGCGACTGGTCGGGCCCCACCGCAATCCCGGCATGACCTCACAGTGGCTGCATGTGAACCGCAACAAGCGCAGCGTGGTTCTCGACCTCAAGACCGAAGGCGGCAAGCAGGCGATGGACCGGCTGCTCAGCACAGCCGACGTCTTCGTCCACAATATGCGCCCGGAGCCTCTGGCGCGCCTCGGCCTCGACTATCCGCGCGTCGCCGAAATCCGGCCGGACATCGTGTTCTGCAATATCTGGGGGTTCGGTCGCAGCGGCCCCTATGCCGGGCGGGCGGCCTTCGACGACGTGATCCAGGCGGGCGCCGGCCTCGCCGCGCTGGAAGGCTTCGCCACGGGCGAGGCGAAATATGTGCCCATGCTGATCGCCGACAAGACGACGGCGCTGTTCGCGGCGCTCGCGGTCTCGGGCGCGCTCTACCACCGCCTTGCAACCGGCGAGGGGCAGGAGGTCGAGGTGCCGATGTTCGAGAGCATGGCGGGGTTCGCCATGGTGGAGCATCTCTGGGGGGAAAGCTTCGTGCCGGCCCGGGACCGGGTGGGCTCGGAACGCCATGCCACGCCGAAGCGCTGGCCGATCGCCACGAAGGACGGCTTCATCTGCGTGCTGGCGACATCCGACAAGCACTGGCGCGCCCTGCTGGCGATCGCCGGGCGTCAGGAACTGATCGAAGACCCGCGCTATGCGACCCGCCCGGCCCGTTTCCGGCACCGGGACGAGATCAATGCCGAGCTCGAAACGTGGATGCAGGAGAAGACTACCGAAGAATGGGCCGGGCCGTTGTCGAAGGCGGGCGTGCCCTGCATGCCGGTGCAGAGCCTTGAGCAGGTGGTCGCGGACCCCCATCTGGCCGAAGTCGGCTTCTGGCACGAGATCGACCATCCGAGCGAGGGCCGGCTCCGGCTGATGGCGCCCTCGCTCACGCTCAACCGTTCGCCCGCTTCGATCCGGCGCCCGCCGCCCCGCCAGGGCGAGCATACGCGGGAAGTGCTGGCGGAAATCGGCTTCGACGATGCCGGGGTCGAGGACCTGCTGGCCTCCGGCGCAGCGATGGCCGAGTAATGTAGTCACACTATGGTCTTGAATTTGGCGATTCAGCGGCGCATGTTGCCGTAGCTGAAACGCCGGGAGCGATTCGCCATGGAAATGGCCCTTCGGGAAGCCAAGGCCCGCCTCTCCGAACTCGTCACTGCGGCCTGCCGGGGTGAGCGCGTCGTCATCACCAAATACGGCCGGCCTGCGGTCGAACTCGTGCGCTGCGAGCGGCGCGGCGGGATCGATTTCGACAAGCTGGAAGAAGACCGCAGGCGGCTCGGACTTGTGAATGCGCCGCCGGAAGAAGTCGAGGCCATGGAGGCTGCGCTAAGCGATCCCGCGCTGAGCCTGAAGGTGCTCGGACTCGAAGACGAGGAACGCGGGTAATTTCGTGCGCGTCCTGCTCGACACGACATATCTCTACAGGTTCATGGAAGCGACCGCAGCGCTGACGGAACAAGATCGCCGGTTTTTTGCCGCACGGGGATTGCAGCTCCATGCGAGCGCGGTGTCGATCTGGGAGATGCGGCTCAAATTCAATGCCCGCCATGCTTCGGGTGAGCGCAAGAGCCGGTTCGACCCGAACGATGTCGTTCCCGTGCTGGAAAACCAGGGCGTGACATTCCTGCCGATGACGATACGCCATGCCGCCCGCGCCCTCGAGACGCCGCTCGCGCATCGGGACCCGTTCGACGAATTGCTGCTCGTCCAGGCTCAGGAGGAGGGCCTGAAGCTGCTTACCGTCGATCGTCTCCTTGCCGGCCACCTGCTTGCGGTCTCCTCGCAGGAGGCCGGGCCATGATGCAGGACGTTCCGGCGGGGCATATCGCCGCCATCGTCACCGTTCTTGAGATGACGTCGCCCCCCGCCGATCCCGGCCCGGCCGCCGCGCTGGTCAGGTGGCGCAATCCGGACCTCGATGCCTACCGCGCGCTGTTTCGCGAGATCGGCGAGGACTGGCTCTGGTTCTCGCGCCTCTCGCTTCCCGACAAGGCGTTGGCGGCCATCCTGCACGATCCGCAGGTAGAGCTCTATGCAGGCCCGGACAGGGAGAGCATTGTCGAGCTCGATTTCCGGCAAGGAGGTTCGTGCGAGGTCGCGTTCTTCGGTCTCGTGCCCTCCATGACGGGGCGCGGAGAAGGACGCAGGCTGATGGCGGCGGCGCTCTCCCTGGCGTGGCGGGAAGGCGTCGGCAGGGTCTGGCTGCATACCTGCACACTTGACCACCCGGCGGCGCTACCCTTCTATCTCTCCTGCGGGTTCCGTGCCGTGCGCCGGCGCATCGAGGTCGAGCCCGACCCGAGGCTTGACGGGCGGATCGCGCCGCAAGCTGCCTCGCACCATCCCGTCATTCGCTGAGAGCGGCTTCCAAGAGCCGCATTGCGCAGCATGACCGGAATCTCCTAGACCCGCCTTCGACTGACGTTCCCGAACCGGAGAAGGACGACATGCAGATTTCCATGACCGGGCGCACGGCGCTCATCACCGGCGGCAGCGACGGCATGGGCCGGGCGATGGCGCTGAAATTCGCAGGCGCCGGCGCATCGGTCGCCATCGCCGCCCGCCGCCAGGGACCGCTGGACGAGGCGATGACCGCTATCGAGGCCGTTGCGCCGGGCCGCGCGGCCGCCTTTTCCGCCGATGTCAGCAAGGCCGAGGACTGCGAGCGGATCTATCGCGATACCGTCTCGCGGTTCGGCGCTGTGGACATTCTGGTCAACAATGCCGGGACCTCACAGACCGGCAAATTCGAAGAGATCGACGATGCGACCTGGCAGGCCGACCTCGACCTCAAGCTGTTCGCCGCGATCCGGCTGTGCCGGCTGGCGTTGCCGGACATGAAGGCGCGCGGCTGGGGCCGGATCGTCAATGTGCTGAATGTGGGCGCGAAGGCGCCGCAGGCCGGCGGCGCGCCAACGGCCGTTTCGCGGGCGGCGGGCATGGCGCTTACCAAGGTGCTGGCAGGCGAGGGCGCGCCCCACGGTGTGCTGGTCAACGCGCTGCTGACCGGGTTTATCCGTTCCGGCCAGTGGGTCCGCCGGCATGCGGACGCGGCCCCGGACACGGACTTCGACACCTGGCTCGGAGAGATGGCGGGCAATCTGGGCGTGCCGCTCGGGCGGTTCGGCGAGGCCGAGGAGTTCGCCAATATCGCCTGTTTCCTGGCCTCCGACGCCGGTTCCTACATCACGGGCACGGCGATCAATGTGGACGGGAACCGCAGCCCGGTCGTCTAGCCGCGCTTCGGGCAACCTGTTGCCTGCCCGCTGCGGCTTGCATTCCGGGGCGGGCGCGCGTAAACAGCGCGCGATTTCGCACGCGGGCCGCGGCCGACAAGGCCGGTCCGGTTCCTTCCCGAGGGAAGGCGACGGCCCGCGTCAGGACAAACCGGAACAAGGAAGACGAGTCGATGGCCGTGCCGACATTCACCATGCGCCAGCTTCTGGAAGCGGGCGTTCATTTCGGACATCACACCCGACGCTGGAATCCCAGGATGGCGCCTTTCATCTTCGGGATCCGCAACGGCATCCACATCATGGACCTCCAGCAGACAGTCCCGATGCTCTACCGGGCGCTGGAAGCGGTTTCCAATGTTGTGGGCGAGGGCGGGCGCGTGCTGTTCGTCGGAACCAAGCGCCAGGCGCAGGAGACCGTGGCCGAGTCCGCCCGCCAGTGCGGGCAGTATTTCGTCAACCACCGCTGGCTCGGCGGCATGCTGACCAACTGGAAGACGATCTCCAACTCCATAAACCGGTTGCGCGAGCTCGAGGAGCAACTGGCGCAGGACGATCTTGGCCTGACCAAGAAGGAGTTCCTGCAGCTTCAGCGCGAACGCGACAAGCTGGAGCAGACGCTCGGCGGCATCAAGGAGATGGCGGGATTGCCCGACATCCTGTTCGTGATCGACACCAACAAGGAGCACATCGCCGTCGCCGAGGCCCGCAAGCTGAACATCCCCGTGGTCGCCGTGCTCGACAGCAATTCCGATCCGGATGGCGTCGAATTCCCGGTACCCGGCAATGACGATGCGATCCGGGCGATCTCGCTCTATTGCGAACTGGTGACGGGCGCGGTGCTTGACGGCATCGAGCGCGAGATGACGGCGACGGGCCAGGACATCGGTGAACTCGAGGCTGCACCGCAGGAGCTGGTTGCAGAAGGCTCCGGCGAACCGGAAGAAGCGCCGGTCGAAGCTACCGCAGTCGAAAGCGTCGAGGCGGCCGGGGCCTCCGAACCGGTCGCTGCAGCCGAGACCGCGGAAGCTGCGGAAAGTGCCGAGGCAGTCGAGACGGCGGAGGTAGCTGAAACTGTCGAGACGGCGGGAGAGGCTGAAACCGTTGCAATGGCAGAGGCAATCGAAACGGGCGAGGCGGCGGAGCAGGCCGAGATTGTCGAAACGACAGAGGTGGTCGAAGACGCCGAGACGGACGACAACGCCGCGACAGCCGGCTGAAACGAGACGAAACGACCGCAAGAAGGACAAACACCGATGGCTCAGGTGACGGCGGCGCTGGTCAAGGATCTGCGCGAGCGGACCGGCGCGGGCATGATGGACTGCAAGAAAGCGCTGACGGAAAACGGCGCCGATATCGAGGCGGCCCTGGATTGGCTGCGCAAGAAAGGCCTGGCCGCAGCGCAGAAGAAAGCCGGCCGGACGGCGGCGGAGGGCCTGATCGGCATGGCCCTGGAGGACGGGCGCGGCGCGCTGGTCGAGCTCAATTCCGAAACCGACTTCGTCGCGCGTAATGAAGGCTTCCAGGCTGCCGTCGCGAAACTGGCCGAGCTCGGCCTCACCGTCGAAGGCGGCATCGACGCGCTGAAGGGAAGCGAGATCGAGGGGCAGACGGCCGAAGAGTATGTCACCGGCCTGATCGCCACCATCGGCGAGAACATGAACCTTCGACGCTACGCCACGATCGAGGTCGAGGAAGGCATCGTTGCCGGCTATGTGCATAGTGCGGCGGCGCCGGGACTCGGCAAGATCGGCGTGCTGGTCGGGCTTGAGTCATCGGGCGACAAGGAGAAACTGGCCGCGCTCGGCAAGCAGATCGCCATGCATGTCACTTCGGCGAATCCCCGCTGGGTCGGCCGGGACGAT
>JAJEAZ010000730.1 GCA_022824105.1 Alphaproteobacteria bacterium | reverse complement strand
CCCCAGAATGTGCCGATGAGGCCGAGAAAGATGAGCAGGCCGGCCAGATAGCGCGCCGTTTCGCTCGCTTCCTCCACGCGCGACGCGACGCCGTCGAGGATCGAACGCATCGAGACGGCGGAAAACCGGACCGGGGCCTCGGCCGAAAAGGCCGTCGCCAGGGTCGCCAGCAGGCGCGGGCGCGCCGGCGCCGGAGCGCCCGGACCGGGCGCCGGCCCCTGATTCGACTCAATCCAGGCGATCTCCCGGAACAACCGCAGCACATGGCGGAAATTGTAGGCAATGCCGATCAGGAGGATGCCCAGGATCAGCCCGTTCAGCGCCGGATTGGCCATGAAGGCGTCCGCAATGGGGCCGAACAGAAGCGCCGACGCTGCGGCGAGCACCGCAACGAATACGGCCATCCGCACCAGATACTGGGTCGGACGGGTCATGGTTCCCGGCCGGTCCCTGCCGGGCGTCCGGCGGCTTCGGCCCGCGCGCTCAACTTCGCTTGACCAGGACGATATCGACGCGGCCGGCCGGCTCTTCGCCGGCGCCTGCTGCGCGCGCCGTTATACGGGTGTCCGGCACGCCGGCGGCGATCAGCAGGCCGCGGACCTCCATGGCGCGCGACAGCGCCCTGCGCCGGGCGTCCGCGCCGTTTCCCTCGCCGGCGCCGGAATAGGCCCGAATCACGACACTGAGCTCTTCGGCCCCGTTCACCCTTGCCGCCAGGCGGCGTACCCGCTCGCGCTCATCCGCGCCGAGCGGCGGTCCGCCCGCCTCGTAGAAGAACGTCTCGGAATAGACCTCCGCCGGCGCCGCGTCGGCAGCGCGGCGGGCCGCGTCCAGCGCCAGCGGGCGGCGCAGCACTTCGGACCCCCCGGCCTTCGTCTCGGCCGGCGGCGGCAGAACGCCGTTTCCGGGCGACCCGGTCGCCGGCGGGGGCGGCGGCAGCCCGGCCGCGAAGGCCAGCGCGGGCGCAGCAGTCACCGGGGCCGGCGGCGGCAACCGGAACCGGGGCTCGATCGGGCGCGGCGGCGGGAGTTTCACACGCCCGGGCGTTGCGGGCGGAAGCGTCCCGGACGGCGCGCGTTTCCCGGCGGCGCGGTCGAGAAAGGCCCGGAGCGCGGGCGTTGCCTCCGTCTTCCCTTCGGGCAGCCGCCGCGCCGGCAAGGCCGCAGGCCGGCTCGGCAGCGCCGATATGGCAGGCGGTTCCGGACGCTCGGTACCGGCCGGAGGCTTCGCGACAGCAGCGGCAGCAAGCTTCGGTTCCGGAGTGTCGCCCGCCGGAGGCTTCGCGGCGGGAGCGGCAGCCAGTTCAGCTTCCGGGGTCTCGACCACCGGAGGCTTCGCGACGGGAGCGGCAGCCAGTTCAGCTTCCGGGGTCTCGACCACCGGAGGCTTCACGGCGGGAGCGGCAGCCAGTTCAGCTTCCGGGATGTCGTCAGCCGGAGGCTCCGCGACAGCAGCGGCAGCCAGTTCCGGTTCCGGAGTGTCGCCAGCCGGAGGCTCCGCGACAGCAGCGGCGGCCAGTTCCGGCTCCGAGGTCTCGCCCACCGAACGCTGCGCAGCGGGGGCGGCAGCCAGTTCCGGTTCCGGGGTCTCGACCACCGGAGGCTCCGCGACAGCAGCGGCAGCCAGTTCCGGTTCCGGAGCGTCGCCAGCCGGAGGCTCCGCGACAGCAGCGGCAGCCAGTTCCGGTTCCGGAGCGTCGCCAGCCGGAGGCTCCGCGACAGGAGTGGCGGCCAGTTCCGGTTCCGGGGTCTCGACCACCGGAGGCTTCGCGACAGCAGCGGCGGCCAGCTCCGGTTCCGGAATGTCGCCCGCCGGAGGCTTCGCGATGGGAGCGGCAGCCAGTTCCGGTTCCGGAGTGTCGCCAGCCGGAGGCTCCGCGACAGCAGCGGCGGCCAGTTCCGGTTCCGAGGTCTCGCCCACCGAACGCTGCGCAGCGGGAGCGGCAGCCAGTTCCGGTTCCGGGGTCTCGACCACCGGAGGCTCCGCGACAGCAGCGGCAGCCAGCTTCGGTTCCGGAGTGTCGGCAGCAGGAGGCTGCGCGGCGGGAGCGGCAGCCAATTCCGGTTCCGCAATGTAGCTCGCCGGAGGTTTCGCGGCGGGAGCGGCAGCCTGCTCAGCGTCCGGGGCGTGGCCTGCAGGAGGTTTTACGACGGGAGCAGCAGCCCGCTCCGGTTCCGGGATATCGTCCGCAGGAGGCTTCGCGGCGGGAACGGCGGCCCGCTCCGGTTCCGGAATGTCGCCCGCCGGAGACTTCGCCGCGGGTGGGCCGGCGGGAGGAGGCGCCTCGGGCCGGGGTATCGCGATTGGCGCTATCGGCTCCGGGATGTTGAGAGTCAGATATCTGCGCGGCTTGCGCTCCTGCCTGCGGGCAGCGGTCGGGCGGCGGTCGGGCGCAAGCGAGTCGACGATGCCGAAATCGACGGTCACGGGCGGTTCCCGGCTTTCTCCGCTCTTCCAGCGCGCGCCGCCGCTGTCGATAATCAGCATGTCCTGTGCATCGGTCCGCTGCGAGGCCGGGAGGAGCAGAACCAGCGCGACTGCCGCTCGTAGAATGCCTCGGTAGCGCGCCATCTCCCCTTCCGCCGCAGCATCGGCAGCATGGCTTGCACTCTATGCCGCCCGCCCCGACGGCGCAACCGGAGCGGGGCGCTCGGTCTCCGCCATGATCCGGCACAAATGCCCGTGCAGACGGTCGTTGGCGGCGAGGATGTTGCCTGTCTCCAGCACCCTGCCGGACCCGTCCGTATCGGTGACCGCGCCGCCCGCCTCGCGCACCAGCAGCACGCCGGCCGCGATGTCCCACCGCCTGAGGCCCGAGTGCCAGAAGCCGTCCAGGCGGCCGTCCGCGACCCAGGCGAGGTCGAGCGCCGCCGCGCCGAACCGGCGCAGGCTCACGCCGGCATTCTTGAGCGCCGCGTGCTGGCGGAGATAGCAGGCCAGGGCCTCGCTGCCGGCGCCCGCCTCCTCGCCCGTCGCCAGGATGCAGTGCGGCAGGCGCGCCCGCGCGGACACCCGCAGCCGCCGGTTGTTCGCATAGGCGCCGATGCCGCGCGCGGCCCAGTATGTGTCGTCGGTGAGCGGGTTGTAGACCAGCGCGGCGATCGGCTCGCCGTCCCTCTCCAGCGCGATGGATATGCAGAAATGCGGGATGCCGTGCAGGAAATTGCCCGTCCCGTCGAGCGGATCGACCACCCAGCGGTTGCTGGTGTCGGCGCCTTCCACCGCGCCGCTTTCCTCCAGCAGGAAGCCGTAGCGGGGCCGCGCCCGCACCAGCTCCTCGACGATCCGCCGCTCGGCCTGCCGGTCGGCGACCGAGACGAAATCGCCGGGGCCCTTCTCGGAAACCTGCAGGTTCTCCACCTCGCCGAAATCGCGCGCCAGCCCGCGCCCGGCGGCGTGCGCCGCCCGCAGCATGACATTGATCTCGGCCGGGCGGCGCATCGCAGGTCAGTCCTTGGCCCGCTCGACATAGCTGAGGTCGTTCGGATTCACGACGATGCGCGCGCCCATCTTGATATGCGGCGGCACCATCACCTTGACCCCGTTCTCCAGCAGGGCCGGCTTGTAGGAGGAGGATGCCGTCTGCCCCTTCACCACCGGCTCCGCCTCGACGACCTCCAGCGCGATCCGCGTCGGCAGCTCGATGCTGACCGGGTTGCCGTCCACCGTCAGCACCTTGACCTCCAGACCGTCCTGGAGGAACGGCGCGCCGTCGCCGACCATGCCGGCGTCGAGCGAGAACTGGTCGTAGGTCTCCTGATCCATGAAGGTGTAGCCGTCGGCCTCCGCATAGAGGAACTGGCAGGCGCGCTCGTCCGTGGTCAGCCGCTCGACGCTGTCCGCGGTGCGCCAGCGCTCCTGGGTCTTCACGCCGGTCTTCAGGTCGCGCATTTCGACGGCGATGAAGGCGTTGCCCTTGCCGGGCAGGATCAGGTCGATCTTGATGACGACGCACTGCTTGCCGTCATGCTCGATGACATTGCCGGGACGGATGGTGTTTGCCTGGATTCGCATCGGGGCCTCGGGCCGGGAAAATTCGGCCGTCCTTCTAGCAAGCCGGGTCGATCCGGACAAATGCGTCGGACCGAAGTGGACCAATCCTTTGGGCATCTGTCTCTGGCCGACAGCTCGTTCATGTCATGCTTTTGTCAAATTGGTTGGGCATACGACCGCCGCTATACGCAGGGCGCAGGCGAACCCGACATGGCCGGCATCGCACTTTCAAAGATCCAGAAATCCTTTGGGCCCGTCGATGTCCTGAAGGGCATCGACCTCAAGATCGCCGACGGCGAATTTCTCACCATGGTCGGACCGTCCGGCTGCGGCAAGTCCACCCTGTTGCGGATCATTGCGGGTCTGGAAGCCCAGAGCGGCGGCGATGTCGCGATTGCCGGCCGCGTGGTGAACGGAGTTCGGCCGAGCGAGCGTAATCTCGCCATGGTGTTCCAGTCCTATGCGCTTTACCCGCATCTGACCGTCCGCGAGAATATCGAGACGCCCTTGAGGCTCCGCGACCTCTCCGGCCTCGAAAGGCTTCCGGTGCTGGGCCAGCTGGTGCCCGGGCGGGCCGAAAAGGCGAAGCGGCTGCGGGCGCAGGCCTGCGAAGCCGCAAAGACCCTGAAGATCGACCGCCTGATGGATCGCAAGCCCGGCCAATTGTCCGGCGGCCAGCGCCAGCGGGTTGCGCTCGGACGGGCCATGGTCCGCAAACCGGCCGCTTTCCTCATGGACGAGCCGCTTTCCAACCTGGACGCGGCGCTTCGGGTTCATATGCGCACCGAACTCGCCGAACTGCGCCGCGCGGTGAACGCCACCTTCGTCTATGTCACCCATGACCAGGCCGAGGCGCTGACGATGTCGGACCGCGTCGCCGTCATGATGGAAGGCAGAATTCTCCAACTCGGCTCGCCGGACGAAATCTACCGGAATCCCCAGGACCGCCGGGTCGCCGAATTCATCGGCAGCCCCAAAATCAACATCCTCGACGCAACGGTCGACGGCGACGGCAGGGTCGTCGCACGGGGCCTCCCGTTGCGCCGCCGGCTGGCGGAACGCGGCCGGAGTATTTTCGTGGGCGTTCGGCCGGAACATCTGGATGTCCTCACGAACGGCAAGGTCGATACCGAGGCATGGCCGTTCACGCTTACGCACAAGGAAAATCTCGGCGCTGACTATTTCCTGCACGGGCACCTGTACGACGGCGGCTATCGCATCGTCGCCCGCGCCGACCCAGTCCTTGTGTCCGGACTATCCATCGGGTCCAGTCTCGCGCTGAAGCCCCGCCGCGGCGCCGTGATCGCGTTTGCGAGCGACCACCGCCGCCTGCCTTTCCTGGAAAGCTGAACGGTGCAACTGGACGCCGCGAGGAAGAACCTGCCCGGCCCGGCGAGGCTGCGGCGACTGTTGCAGGCCGGGCGGCCAAGCGCCGCTTTCCTTTTCGTGCTGCCGGCCGTCGCGCTCATGTTCGTCATCCTGATCGCGCCTGTCCTGATCGCTGCGGTCCTGTCCTTTACCGATTACGGTCTCGGGAACAGCCGGTTCTCCTGGGTCGGGTTCGAGAACTACGAGACAATCCTCTCCCGCAGCCGTTATGCAAAGATGATCGTCGCGACCGTGACGTATGTCGCCGTCGTCGTCCCGGCTTCGGTGTTTCTGGGGCTCGGCGCAGCGCTCCTGATCGGTTCCCTGCGCTGGGGGGCCGACTTTTACAAGACAGCGTATTTCCTGCCGGTCATGGCGGCGTTGCTTGCAATGGCGATCGTGTGGGAGTTCACGCTGCATCCGACGATTGGCATCATCAACGACAGCCTCGCAAGCCTCTGCAGTCTCGAATGGCTCCGCATCTGGAGCTGGTACGACGAGCGTTGCGACGGCCGCTTTCCGTTGTGGCTGGGCGACCGGGACTATGCGCTCGGGACGATTGCCTTCATCGGAATCTGGCAGGCTTTCGGCTTCAACATGGTCCTATATCTGGCGGGACTGACTTCGATTCCCCGCGACCTCTACCATGCGGCCGAAATGGACGGCGCCCGTTCCGCCTGGGACCGCTTCCGCCTGGTGACCTGGCCGATGCTCGGCCCGACAACCGTGTTTGTCGTCACGATCTCGTCAATCCGCTCTTTCCAGGTCTTTGACACCGTGGAGGCGCTCACGATGGGCGGCCCATCGAAGTCCACCTACGTCATGATGTATGCGCTCTTCGAAAAGGGCATTCGCGAGAACCTGGTGGGCATCGGCGCCGCGATCACCGTTGTCTTTCTGATCTTCGTAATGCTGCTGACGGTCATCCAGCACCGTTTCGTCGAGCGGCGGGTGCATTATTCATGACCGGCGGCAACACGGCCCGGGGTGAGATCGTCAAACATGCCGTCCTGTTGACGGGAGCGTTGATCGTCCTTCTGCCTTTCTATGTCATGCTTTCCTATTCGTTGAAGTCCCCGGGAGAAATCGAACGCAACGAAGGCGGCTTTCTGGGCGAGCAGGCTCCGATGGTGGACGAACGTTGCGTCAAGTTGCGAGACCCCGACCGGGGCGACGTCGCCGCTGCGCGTCAGCGTTTCCCGGGACTGGGCGACAGGGAGATACATGCGGCGTTGATTGCGGAACTCGAAGCGCAATGCACGATGCGGCCGGTTGTTTTCAACTATACCAAGGCTTTCAGCGAAGCGCCGTTGCTGCGCTATCTGCTCAACGGCGTCATCGTGACCGCATCCATCTTCCTGATCCAGGTCGTCGTCGCCTTGCCGTGCGCCTACGCCCTGGCCAAGCTGCGGTTCTGGGGCCGCGACCTTGTCTTCGGACTGGTTCTCTTCTGCCTGCTGGTCCCCGTGCATGCAATCGCCCTGCCGCTCTACATCATGTTGTCGAAAGCGGGGCTGACCAACAGCTATGCGGCGCTCGTCGTGCCCTGGACAATCTCCGTTTTCGGAATCTTCCTGATGCGCCAGTTTTTCATGACCGTGCCGGACGACCTGATCGATGCGGCGCGAATGGACGGCATGAGCGAATTTTCCATCGTCTGGCGCGTCATGCTGCCGACCGCCGTTCCGGCCCTCCTCGCCTTCGCGATCTTCTCCGTGGTCGCGCACTGGAACGACTATTTCTGGCCCCGTGTCGTGATTACCGGCAATCGCGACCTGTTTACGCCGCCGCTCGGTCTGCGCGAGTTCAAGAGCGACGCCGACGGCAGCTTTTACGGCCCGATGATGGCCACCGCCACGATTATCGTAACGCCGCTCATCGTCGCCTTTTTGCTTGCCCAGCGCCGCTTCATCGAGGGGATCACGCTGACAGGCATGAAGTAGCGCACGCATGAGCGCAATACGCAATTCGGCCCGAACTCATCGGGCCCGCCCGGATCCGGCACGCGCCGGATGAACGAGGCGCCCCGGCCCGTCGCCAAAACCAGCCGAGGCGCCCCTCACAGCAAGGAGAGCCGAGAAATGAAGGCAAAACCCAGACTCGCCCTAGCCGCCGCCATGGTGGCAGGGTTTGCGGCCGGCGCGCAAGCGGCCGAACCGGTCACGATCGAGTTCGCTTATCCGTACTCGCACCTGTTCGACGTGACCTACAAGGCGGTCATGCCGAAGTTCAAGGAGGCGCATCCGAACATCGAAGTGAAGTTCCGGGCCACTTACGAGGGCTACGAAGACGGCACCAACACGATCCTGAGGGAGGCGGTTTCCGGAAACCTCCCGGACGTCACCATGCAGGGCCTCAACCGCCAGGCCATATTGGTGGAGAAGGGCATCGCGAAATCCCTCGAACCCTTCATCGCAAAGGAAGCCGACTTCGAAAAGGACGGCTACCACAAGGCGATGCTGGACCTCTCGACCTTTTCCGGAGACGTCCACGGGCTGCCATTCTCGGTGTCCCTGCCTGTCGGTTACTACAACATGGACCTGATGAAGCAGGCCGGCGTCGCCGAGTTCCCGAAGACCTGGGACGAGGTCATCGAAGTGTGCAAGGTCATGAAATCGAAGGGCGTCAAAAACCCCATCTTCTGGGGCTGGAACATAACCGGCAACTGGTTCGCCCAGGCGCTGATGTGGACCCAGGACCAGCCCGTCGTGGAGGGTGCCCGGTTCAACATGGGCGGAAAGGAGGGTCTCGTCGCGCTTGAAACCATGAAGAAGATCTTCCGGGGTTGCGACATGCAGAACCTGAAATGGAAAGAGGCGCTCTCCTCGTTCTCGGCCGGCGAACTCGGCATGATGTTCTGGTCCACTTCCGCACTCGGGGCCATAGAACGCGCCAAGGGCGGCTTCGAGCTCAAGACCGGCCCCTTCCCCGGCATAGACGGCCCGCCCAAGGGCCTCCCGGCGGGCGGCAATGCCGCCATGCTGGTCTCCACCTCGGACGATCCGAAGGTCCTGAACGCGGCCTGGACGTGGCTCAAGTTCATCACGTCGGGGGAAGGCGCGGCGGCTGTGGCCCAGACCACCGGGTATATGCCGCCCAACAAGGCCGCCAATGAAATCATCCTGTCGGACTTCTACCGGCAGAACCCGAACAAGAAGACGGCAGTCGACCAGTTGCCGCTGCTTCGCGACTGGCTCGCCTATCCCGGCGACAAGGGCCTGGCGGTTACGCAGGTCATATATGACGCCATCGAGTCCATCGTCGTCGGCGAGAGCGAAGACATGGCGGCGTTGCAGGAGGAACTGGTCGAGGAAGTGACCGATCTGCTGCCCGCGCCGGGTTCCTGAAACAAGCAGTCGTGAGGCGGGGGTGGCCATTCCGCCCCCGCCCCTCCTTTTGCAAACAATCCGCGAAACGGCATTGCCCGTGCGGGTCCTTTGTCTGCACTCAATTTCCGGAGAGGCACATGAAGCTCATCCAGATGACCGATATACACCTCACCGCGCCCGGCGGCACGATCGGCGGAAGAGACCCGAACGCGAATTTCGAGCGCGCCGTCACCCATGCGCTCGAACAGCATCCGGATGCGGAAGCGCTAACCATTACCGGCGACCTTTCCGACTGGGGCGAGCGCGGCGACTATGAGCGCTTGAAGGACCGCCTTGAGAGGCTGCCTATTCCCACTCATCTCGCCATCGGCAATCACGACGACAGAGAGACGTTTCTCCAGGTCTTCCCCGATCTTGCTGATTCGGACGGGCATGTGCAGAAGGCGTTCAAACTCAGTCGGGGAACGGGAATGATCCTCGACAGCTGGGGGCCGGCGTCCCATGCCGGCTTCTATTGCCGCACACGCTGCGCCTGGCTTTACAAGGCTCTGGCCGTCGTCGACGGCCCTGTTTTCCTCTTCATGCATCACCACCCGATCCCCACGCATATCGGCCCGGCGGACCGGATCATGCTGCAGGACGCCGATGCGTTCGGCGCCGTCGTCGCCGCCAACCGGAGCAAGATCGCCCACATCTTCTTCGGGCATTGCCACCTGCCGCTGGCAGGGTCGTTCCACGGCGTGCCCGTGAGCGCGCCACGCGGCACGAACCACGCGGGATTTGCGAACTTCGGGGAAAAGGATCAACTCCTCGCATCCGACCTGCCCGAGGCCTATGCCGTCATTGTCGTCGATGGACCGGCCGTTACCGTCCTCATGCAGGAATACGGATATTCAGGCGAAGTACGCGCGGAGGGCTCCCCCGACTACGCGGATTGGAACAAGGCGTCCACAATCCGGTGACCCGCATGGCGGCCGGAAGCCTGTGCGCGTTTGCGCCGGCTTGCAGCAAGCAGGTCCCGAAGCCATGCTCGGGGCAACCGGAGCCAATGACGGGCCGATGGCGGCTATCGACGAGATCTACGACCCGACCGACCCGGCGACCATCGCCGACCCCTATCCTGCGCTCGCGCGGCTGCGCGCCGAGGCCCCCGTGGCCTGGAGCGAGCGGCTGAAGGCCTGGCTGCTGACCCGCTATGACGACTGCCTCGCCGCGCAGCGCGACCGGCGGTTCTCCGCCGAGCGCATGGCGGCCTATTTCGAGGGGCTCGAT
>JAJEAZ010000081.1 GCA_022824105.1 Alphaproteobacteria bacterium | reverse complement strand
CGGGCGGATGCAGAGCTTCGAGATCGCGGGCTATGACCGGCGGGTGAGGGATGCCTTCTCGTCCCGCAGGAAGCAGATCGAAGCCTTCATGGACGAGAGGGGCTGGGACTACAGCCAGGCGGCGGCGCAGGTCGCGGCGCTTGCGACGCGCAAGCGCAAGGCGGAGCCGCTGCACGCGATGCTGCGGACGATCTGGGCCGAGCGGGCGCGGGAGCTCGGCGAGGTTCCGGTCGTTCACCGCTCGTGGCGGGGCGTCCCGCTACCCGCCGTGCCTTCCGCCCTGGAGATCGTCGGCCGCGCCATGGAGCACCTGGAGGAGCGGCAGTCGGTGTTCGCCGCCCACCAGCTGGAGGCCGTCGCGCTCGGCCACTCGCCGGGGCGGCATACGCTGGAGGAGATACGCGGCGCGATCGCTTGGATGGTGCGGGACAGGCATCTGGTCGAGGCCGGTCTCCGGCGCGCGGACCGGGCGTTCGTCACCGACCGGGCGCTGAAGTCGGAGCGCAAGGTCATCGCCATGATGAAGGCCGGCATCGGCGCCGGCGTGCCGCTCGCCATGGAGAATGCGGTTGCGGCGCATCTTGCGGACGCCGGGCTCACCGAGGGACAGGAGGAAGCGGTCCGCACGATCCTGCTGACGCCGGACCGGATCGTGGGCGTGCAGGGACGGGCCGGGACCGGCAAGACGGCGATGCTGCGCCATGTGCGGGAACTCGCCGGCAACCGGCTTGCGGTCGGGCTGGCGCCCTCTGCGGCGGCGGCGCGGGTGCTGGAGCAGGAGACGGACATGCCCGCCCGGACGCTTCACTGGTTCCTTGCCCGCTGCCGGGCAGTGGATGACCCCGGAACAAGCCCGGGGCAGGCTCCCGGACCGGTGATCGACCGGCTGAGGGAGCGCTTCCGGGGCGCAGTGCTGGTTCTGGACGAGGCGTCGATGGTCTCCACCGACCGGATGAAGACCCTGATGAGGGTTGCCGAAGAGCTTGAAGTGGCGCGCCTGGTGCTTGTGGGCGACCGGAGGCAGCTGCGGGCGGTGGAGGCGGGCCAGCCCTTCCGGCTGCTTCAGAAGGCGGGCATGACGACGGCGGTGATGAGCGAGATCCTGCGCCAGAGGGAGCCGAAGCTCAGGGCGGCCGTGAACGCGGCGCAGGAGGGAGAGCCCGGAGAGGCGGTGGAACTGCTCGGCAGCAGCGTGCATGAGGTTCCCTGGGACGAACTGGGGGCGAAGGCGGCGGAGACCTGGCTCGCGCTGGACCCCGACACGCGCTCCCGGACCCTGCTCGTGGCGCCGACGCATGAGTTGCGGGCGGAGATCAACGCGGCCGTGCGCGAGGCGCTGGCGGCCGAAGGCGTGCTGCGGGGACGGGCGCTCAGGATCGAACGCCTGGTCAATCTCGGCATGACGCGCGCCGAGAAGGCCGATGTGCGCAACTACCGCGAGGGCGACACGGTCGTGCCCAACCAGGACCTCATGAACTTCCGGGTGAAGCGGGACGACGCGCTGATCGTCACCGGCACCGACGAGGATCGGGTGGTGCTGCTGCATCCCGACGGGAAGCCGCGCCATGTCGCGCCGCAGCAGAGATATTACCGCTACCGTCTCGACGTCTACGAGACGCGGGAGATCGAGATCCGCGCGGGCGACCGCATCCGCTGGACCCGCAACGACAGGAAGCGGGAGCTGGTCAATGGCGAGCAGTCCGAAGTCGTGGCCATCGGGCGCGAGCGGGTGCGGTTCCGCCGCGCGGACGGCCGCACCTTCTCGCTGGCGCAGGACGACCCCCAGATCCGTCATATCGACCATGCCTGGAGTTCGACGGTGCATGGCGCGCAGGGCAGCACGGCGGACGGGGTGATCGCGGTGCTGGACTCGGGCCACGGGGCGCTCGCCGACCAGTCGACCTTCTATGTCGAGATCAGCCGGGCGCGGGACAGCGCGGTGGTGCTGACCGACAACCGGGAGCAGCTGGTGGAGGTGCTGGAGGCGCATACCGGCGAGCGGGCGACGGCGCTGGAGGCCGTGGGCGAGGAGATCGGCCCCGACCTCGACACCGTCCGGATTCCCGACAAGCTGCCGGCCTGGTCGCCGCGCCGGGAATGGACGGAACTGGAGGAGACGGCCCGCAGGGAGGGGACGATCCTCTTCCGGGTGGAGGGCTATGACGAACTGATCGGCCGCACGCGGCGGCTGGACGGGCGGTTCCCGGACCTTCCCGCGCCGATCCGGGAGGTCCTCGACGGGCTGCTTGCCTATGACCGCCTCTGCCGCGAGGGCGGTGCCGGCGCGGCCGAGTTCCTGGGCCTGCTGGAGGTCCATTTCGAACGGAGGACGGAACTGGAGCGCGAGGCGGCGGCGAAGGACTGCGCGCTCGCCGAACTGGAGGACTACCCCGCCTGGCATGAGAGGACCCGGCGGCTCACGGCGAACGGCAGGGCCCTGCTCGAAGACGCGGGCGAGCGCGCCGGCGAAGCGGGGCAGCGGATTGCCGAACGGCTGGAAGACCTCGACGCCCTGCTCGTCCTCGACGATGCGGTGGTGAAGTTCGAGACCGTCCGTGCGGAGGTGAACCGCCGGGCGGCAGAGGCAGGGACGATCCCGTTCTACGCCGACGGCCATGAAGAGCTGTTGGAGGTCGCCCATGCGCTTTCGGAATACCGCCTGCTGCCGACCGGCATACGGACGGCGGTCGAGGAGGTCATCACCGGGGCCGCGGCCTGCGAACGGCGAAGGGAAGAGATCGCGGCCTTCCGCGACGAGACGGCCGGGCTGGTCGAGGAACATGACGGACTGGAGGCGCTGGCCGGCGACGAGCCGCCGACCGTGCTGGAAGACTGGCGGTCCTGGGCGGCGCGCTCGGAGGCGGCGGCCGGGCGCTGGCAGGCCATGCTCGACGTGGCCGGCGTCTGGCGCCCTCATCTCGACCGGCTCCCGGAGGACCATGCCGCCATAGCGGCCGCTATCGGGCGGCTGACGGCATGCAGGGACTGGGCGTCCCTGGCGACGGAGCGGGAGAAGGTCGTGGACCGGGCCAGGACCGAGCGCGTTCCGCCGTTCTACCTGGAGGGCTGGGCCGCCTTCGCCGCGAAGGCGAAGGCGCTCTCCGAGCTGGAAGACCTGCCGGAGGCCGCGGCCACGCTGGCGGAGCGCATCCTGGAATACGACCGCGGCTGCCGCGAGGCGCGCGCCGCCATCGCCGGTTTCCTCGAAGGCGCGCGCGAGCACATGCGCCGCTGGGACAGTCTCGAAAGGCAATACAGGCGGCACGTCCAACAGAACCCGGATCTCTCGATCGCCGAGGAGAGGGACTACAGGCCGCTCTCGCAGTTCGCCAAGGCGCTGAGGGAATCGGCAGACGCCTTCCTCGACGAGAGAAACCGGCGCCGCCACGGTGTCGATTTCGAAGGGGTCCGGGACGGCGGGGCCTGCATTGCCGTCCAGCTGGAGCGGCTCCGCCGGCACGAGCCGCTGGACGGGTTCCTGGATGTCATGGACAGGCTGGACAAGGTTCGCGGCGAAACGGAGGCGGGCAATGTCCTGGCCTTCCACCATGACGACTGGCCCGGGGTCATCGAGGACGCCGCGAAGTTGCACGACGACCAGGAGCTCGATGATGCGGAGCGGCGCCGGCTGCAGGCGGTGCTTGACGAGCATGCGGCCCGCGCGGCGGAATGGGAGATCGCCCGGATGCTCCTCCTCGCCCTGGACGAACTGGAGGAAGAGGAACGGGACCTCGCCGAGCGCGCCGAGAGCGAGGGGATTCCGGTGACCCTGCTGCCCGAGTGGAGGAACTGCGATGACGCGAGCCGGCGTTTCGCGGCGGAGGCGGGGGCAGTGCTCGCCGACGAAGACCTCCGGCGGAACGGACATTGGCGCAGCCGTCCCGAAAAGGAGACCCTTCTAGCCGATTTTGTCGAGACAGCGCCCGCCCGCGACCGCCTTGTCGAGAGGGAGGAGGCGCTTGTCGAGGACATGATCCGCGCGGAACGGGCGCGCCTTCGCGATCCCCGGGCCGAACATGCGTTCCACCAGCGCTGGCCGCGCAAGGAAATGCTTGTCGAGGGCGACCGCCTGCGCGTCGCCTATCATCCCCGTCTGGGGCGCGGCGAGCTGGTCGTGGTCGCGGCGGGACTGGCCGGCGGGCTGGCGTCGAAGGATGAACTGGAACTGGAGTGGGTGGCGCCGAAACGCGACGACCCGTATGTGGACATTCGCGCCGATGAACTCGCGAGGGGCCCCGTCCGGCGCGCGGACTGGACCCATGAGGAGTTGCGCAACGCGGCCCTGATGCGGGAGCGGCCCGTCTTGTCGCAACGCTTCTCCCGCCTGTGCAAGGGCGACGTCGTGGCCGGCGACCTGCTGCGCTGGACCGAATACGCCCCGCCCGACCCTTCGGCCGCCGATGCTCTTGCCCGAACCGGGGGCAAGGCCGTCGTGCATGTCGAGGCCGAGCTTCTCGAACGGCGCGCGGCGCTGTTGCCGGATGCGGATACCTGCGTGCTGCGCGAGACGGCGCGCTCCGACGGTCGGCCCTGCACGGAGCGCACCCTGCCGCTTGCCCGGCTGACCGTCGGGGGCTGCCTGCGCGCAACCTGGGGCAGGGAGGAAGAACGCGAGGCCTGGGCGCTTGTCCTGGGGCGCAGCCTGGGCGAAGAGCGGCAGGAACTGTGGCGGGAGGAACTGGACATCGGGCGGTCGTGGTATTGGTCCATGAGGCTCTCGCCGTGATGAACGCGGGGGACAGGTACGTGCCGGTCCGCAGGGCGCAGGGGCCCGCGCCCCGAAAGCATCGGCCGGGCGGAAGCCCCTGCCGTATTCCGCGTCCGCCGGAGAAGGGGGTTCAGAACCTGTCATGGTTCTTCACCTGATTACGAAGAAAAGGGGGGACAAACCCTCCGAAATCATCCGGGCGCTCTCGGCCGAGGAGGAGGAGGCGCTGCGCCGGGTGAAGGAAGGCATCGATCGTCCCGGAGAGAATCCGGTCTTTCGGGCGACGGTTGCTTCCGCGCGGGCGGAGGACCGGTGGATCCTCTGCGACTGCCGCGACGGAAGCCCCGGGGAGCGGGCGGTCATCACCCTGGTCAGGAAGAAGAAGAGCGGTCTGGTTCACCTGTCCAACATCCCCAGAACCGAGGTCCCGCATGTGGAGGGCTGCCTCTTCGCTCCCGGCGACGGGGCGCGCAGGAGGATGCCTGACATCGTCTTCGGCGATGTGCTCCGCCCGGTCGCGGAGCGCGCGGGCGAGGAAGGGCCGGGCCTGGGGCCGCAGCGGCGGATCGCGGGGCCCGGCACGGGCAGCCCGAGCCCGAGCCTGGCCGGCCATCTGCGCAGGCTGATGCAGGCCGCAAGCCTGCACAGGCTGAGCGTCTCCGAAGGGTTCGCGTCCCCCGGGGACTGGCTTGCCGGGCTCGGGCGCGCGGCCGGGATCTTCCGCACCCCGGAGGACATCGCGGTGTCCGATCTCCTGTTCACGGACCCGCGGACATGGGCATCGGGCCATGTCGCGAGGGTCCTGGACCGGCTCCGGGCCGAGCGGCCGAAGACGGACACGCCGTTCGCGTGGCTGTGCTGGATGGCGCGGGATATCGACGGCTGCGAGGTCAACCGGGCCCATCCGGCGCTCGGCCATGTCAGGGTGCTGACCGATGTGGTCAGCCCGACCGTCGGGCGCAACAGGGTAGCGGGGCCCTGGCTCTTCCTCGGAGAGGTCGGCCGGTCCCCGCAGACCGGCAGATGGGAATGCCTGGAGGCCTGCGCCCAGCCGATCGCGTCGGCCCGGCGCCCCGTCCCGGTGGACTCGCACAACGAGCGCCGGGCTCTGGGCGCGCTGCGCTCCCTGATCCGGAGCCTGGAGAACGATGCGGACCTCGGCAAGGCGCTCGGCGGCGCCGTCCGCGTCGATCTCGAAAAGCCGCTCTTCGACATCGAGACCGTCGGCGGCCCCTGCCGGCCCGACTTCATCCTTACCGTCATGCGGCCGGGCGGACCGGACGACGGCCCCGGCGGCGGCCCGCACCTGCTCGGGGATGCGGCGCGCTACGTCATCGAGGTGATGGGCTTCGACGACCCGGAATACGAAAGCGGCAAGGCGAAAACCCACAGGCGCATGCGAAACCTGGGGCGCCTTTTCAGCATGGATGCGGGGCAGTTCGACTCCCGCCGCAATGGCGCCCGACAACAAGCCGACAGGATTGCCCGCTATATCCGAAACGACCTGATGCTGCGGTGGAGGCCGGATTGAATCGCGGGATTTCGCCGATCAAACCGGAGGGCCGGACCGACTCCACTGTCGCCCGGTGCGACCCTTTTGTGCCGCCTGTTTGCAGCGTCGTCAGCGGCTTTGCATGCTTGTCGGCAGCTGTTGGCCGCGCCGAACAACATGATGCCTGAGGTGTCAAATCGCAGCCGCTGCTATTATCTTCCCTTCCTCGTAACAGGGATTGTCCGCCCACTGCCTCGTCGTAGCACGCGGATGTCTCAGACGCCCGCCATGCCGAAATTCCCGCCTCAAGTTTCCCCGCTCTGAGAGCCTGACCCAAAAAGAGTTGAGCGGTTTCAAGGGATTGTGATTCAGTTCGGTTATGCAGCTGAACGGAGCCACGAATGCCCTGGACCGAAACCGCTCGCCGGGAGTATCGGCGGGACTGCCCACGATATGCAAGCGATCTGACCGACGCTGAGTGGTCT
>JAJEAZ010000677.1 GCA_022824105.1 Alphaproteobacteria bacterium | reverse complement strand
CGAGAGCCCGCGCGATCATGACCCCTGGCGAATCCCGGGCAAGCGACCGGCCGGCGCTACTCGGCCGGCTGGGCCTTGGGCGGCCCGTGGTCGCCGGGTCCGGGGATCGGCTCGCCCTTGACCTCGGCGACCCAGATGTTGTGGTGCTCGCGCGCCCAGTTCTCGTCGACGTAGCCCGAGCCCATGGCGTCGAAGGCGCCCTCCATGCCGAGAGAGCCGATGTAGATGTGGGCGATGACGATCGCGATCAGGCCCAGGGCGACGATGGTGTGCCAGAGCTGCGCGTACTGCATCTCGACGATCGGCGGCAGATTCGTCGGCAGGTCGAAGCCGAAGAGGTTCAGGAAGGCGAAGGTGCCGTCGAACATCGACAGGGTGAAGGGGAACATCAGGGCCACGCCTGTCACGCTGATCGACACCCCGCCGATGATCACGCTCCAGAAGATCAGCTTCTGGCCGGCGTTGAACCGGCGCGACGGCGGGTGGACGCCCTTGACCACCAGGCCGCCGCCCTGGGCCAGCCACTTGAGGTCGTACTTGTTGGGGATGTTGTGCCGCACCCAGAGCACGAACATCAGCACGATGCCCAGCATGAAACCGAAGGAAAGATAGTTGTGGGCGTACTTGCCGACCATGCTGACCCAGGCGAACGCCGCCGGGCCCAGAATGGGCAGCAGGAAGTGCTTGCCGTAGAGCAGGTTGAGACCGGTCAGCGCGAGGATGATGAAGGTGACGGCGGTCAGCCAATGGGCGAAGCGATCGAGTTCGTTGAAGCGCTCAATGGTCTTGCCACTGGGGCCGGCGTCGATGCGGATACGGCCGCGCACCAGAAAGAAGAGGGCGATCACCGCCACGCTGATCGCGAGTGCCCAGATCCCGCCGATGGTCACGCGGTCGTTGCGCAAGGCGCGATAGTTTTCGCCCTCCGACTGAATCAGCAAGCCGGCCTGACTGTCGGGGATCGAAACCGTGCCCTGCGCCCCCTTACGGATCTGGCTCCAGAGCTCGGAATCACTGGCGGTGCCCAGGTGACCGCCCGGGACGTTGCCCGAGAGCGGAGAAGGCTCCTCGACTTGGCGCCCCTGCGTCTGGGCCCAGGCCGTTCCGCCGAGGTCGATCGTCAGCGCCAACCCGACCAGCGCCAGGAGGCAGCAAAGCCGCCGCATGGCCGCATGAAGCCCGGGTGTCTCGTTTCTACGCATATCGCCTCTCCCGAAGGTCGGGACGGTCGCTTCCCGACGATTTTACTCACTACCGGCCCCGACGAGCCCGCGGCCGCCGGGCCGACCGGCGGCCCGACTCAGCTGCCGCTTTGTTGCCACGCCCGTTGCCGCAGCTCGCGAAGCGTCTCCTCGTCCAGCGGCGGCTCCGTGGGGCCCAGGTAAACGCCCTTTTCGAAGTGGGTCGGTCGGCCGAGTTCGTTCTCGTCACAAGCAACCAGGACGAGCGCGGCGGCGGTCAGCGCCGCGGCCGCGAGGACTGATCTCGTGCTCCTCATCGAAATGCCAGTCTCCTTCCGGCGCGCAAGGCAAACTCTGCCGGTGTTTCCGGTTTTCCGCACGGTTTTGAGTATGCGCAGGTGTATGCCAAGCCGACTCCGACACTGTCCAGTGTCAAATCCCAGATACACTGCAGGTCGAAGCGGGGGCGGCAGTCAAGCCTGCCGCCCCCGCACTTCGACCACTCGTCAACACGGGGTCAACGAGAACCTAAGAGCCCGACTTCTGATCGTAAGCCGTGCCCCAACCCCAGGCGCCCGATCCGAAGCCCCGCGACACCACGCGTTCGCGGTAGATGTCGGAGACGACGTCGCCGTCGCCGCCGAGCAGGGCCTTGGTCGCGCACATCTCGGCGCACAAGGGCAGCTTGCCCTCGGCAAGACGGTTGCGGCCGTACTTCTGGAACTCGGCGGCGGAGTGATCCTCCTCCGGACCGCCGGCACAGAAGGTGCACTTGTCCATCTTGCCCCGGCTGCCGAAATTGCCGGCCTGCGGATACTGCGGCGCGCCGAAGGGGCACGCGTAGAAACAGTAGCCGCAGCCGATGCAGAGGTCCTTCGAGTGCAGGACCACCCCCTCCTCGGTCTCGTAGATGCAGTCCACCGGACAGACCGCGATGCAGGGTGCATCGGAGCAGTGCATGCAGGCGACCGAGATCGAGCGTTCGCCGGGCTTGCCGTCGTTGATCGTGACAACCCGGCGACGGTTGATGCCCCACGGCACCTCGTGCTCGTTCTTGCACGCGGTGACGCAGGCGTTGCATTCGATGCAACGTTCGGCGTCGCAGAGAAACTTAGCTCTCGCTCCCATCTCCTTCTCCTCCCTCAGGCCGCGTAGATCTTGCAGAGAGTGGTCTTGGTCTCCTGCATCTGCGTGACCGAGTCATAGCCGTAGGTCTGCGCCGTGTTGGAGCTCTCGCCCAGCACGTAAGGGTCGGCGCCTTCGGGATATTTGTGCCTCAGGTCCGCGCCCTCGAAATGCCCGCCGAAGTGGAAGGGCATGAAGGCGACCCCGACTCCGACACGCTCGGTGACCATCGCCATGACCTTGACCCTGGCGCCCTCGGCGCCCTCGACCCAGACCTGCGCGCCGTTGCGCACGCCGAGATCGTTGGCGTCCTTCGGGTGGATCTCCACGAACATGTCCTGCTGGAGTTCGGCGAGCCACTTGTTCGACCGCGATTCCTCGCCGCCGCCCTCATATTCCACGAGGCGGCCCGAAGTCAGGATCATCGGGTAGTCCTTCGAGAAATCCTGCTTCTGGATCGAGGCATACATGGTCGGCAGGCGGTAGAACTTCCGGTCCTCATAGGTCGGATAGTCCGCCACCAGGTCCCGACGCGGGGTGTAGAGCGGCTCGCGGTGCAGCGGGATCGGGTCCGGGAAGTTCCACACCACGGTCCGCGCCTTGGCATTGCCGAACGGCGCGCAGCCATGCTTGATCGCGACCCGCTGGATGCCGCCCGACAGGTCGGTCTTCCAGTTGGTCTTCGGCCCGGCCACGGCGTCGATGGCCGCCCTTTCGGCGTCCGTCAGATCCCCGTCCCATCCCAGGTCCATCAGCATCTGCATGGTGAACTCGGGATAGCCGTCCTGGATCTCCGAACCGACCGAATAGACGCCCTCGGCCAGCAGGTTCTCGCCGTTGCGCTCCACGCCGAACCGGGCGCGGAAGGTCAGGCCGCCTTCTGCCACCGGCTTGGACATGTCGTAGAGGTTGGGCGTGCCGGGGTGGCCCATTTCCGGCGGGCCCCAGGAAGGCCAGGGCATGCCGTAATAGTCACCGTCGGCAGGACCGCCAATCGCCTGCAACGTCGTGCGGTCGAAGGTGTGCTGGTTGGCCATGTGCAGCTTGATCCGCTCCGGCGACTGGCCGGTGTAGCCGATCGTCCACATGCCGCGGTTGATCTCGCCGGTGATGTCCTCGACCAACGGAGCGTCACCGTCTTCCACCTTGATGTTGCGGAAGAAGCGGTCCGCCCAGCCGAACTTCTTGGCGAACTTCGCCATGATGACCTGGTCCGGCAGGCTCTCGAACACCGGATCCACCACCTTGTCGCGCCACTGGATGGAGCGATTCGACGCGGTGACGGACCCGTAGGTCTCGAACTGCGTCGAGGCGGGCAGCAGATAGACGCCGTCGGTGCGGTCGTGAAGCACGGCGGAGACGGTGGGATACGGGTCGATCACGACCAGCATGTCCAGCTTCTCCATCGCGGTCTTCATTTCCTTGCCGCGCGTCTGCGAGTTGGGCGCATGGCCCCAAAGCACCATGGCCCGGACATTGTCCGGCTGGTCCATGTTGGCCTTGTCTTCGAGCACGCCGTCGATCCAGCGGGACACCGGGATGCCCTTCAGGTTCATCAGCGGCTTCGACTTGCCGTCCGCGCCCTCGAGCATCGCGAACTGGCCCTTCAGCCAGTCGAGATCCTCTTCCCAGACACGCGCCCAGTGGGCCCAGGCGCCGCCCGAGAGGCCGTAATAGCCGGGCAGCGTATGCGACAGGATGCCGAGATCGGTGGCGCCCTGCACATTGTCATGGCCGCGGAAGATGTTCGTCCCGCCGCCGCTGGTGCCCATGTTGCCGAGCGCAAGCTGCAACACGCAGTAGGCGCGCGTGTTGTTGTTGCCCTGGGTGTGCTGGGTGCCGCCCATGCACCAGATCACGGTGCCGGGGCGGTTGTTCGCCATGGTGCGGGCAACGCGGCGAAGCTGCGAGCCGGGGGTGCCGGTCACGCGCTCCACTTCCTCGGGCGTCCACTTCGCGACCTCTTCGCGAATCTGGTCCATGCCCCAGACGCGGGTGCGGATGAACTCCTTGTCTTCCCACCCGTTCTCGAAGATGTGCCAGAGGATGCCCCAGATGAGCGCCACGTCGGTGCCGGGCCGGAAGCGGACATACTCGTCGGCGTGGGCGGCGGTGCGCGTGAAGCGCGGGTCGCACACGATCAACGGCGCGTTGTTCTGCTCCTTGGCCTTCAGCACATGCAGCAGCGATACCGGATGCGCCTCCGCGGGATTGCCGCCGATGAGGAAGATCGCGCGGCTCTTGTGGATGTCGTTGTAGGAGTTGGTCATGGCGCCGTAGCCCCATGTGTTCGCAACGCCTGCAACCGTGGTCGAGTGGCAGATGCGGGCCTGGTGGTCCACATTGTTCGTGCCCCAGTAGGCCGCGAACTTGCGGAACAGGTAGGCCTGCTCATTGCTGAACTTCGCCGATCCCAGCCAGTAAACGCTGTCCGGGCCGCTCTGCTCGCGAATGGACATCATGCCGTCGCCGATCTCGTTGATCGCCTGCTCCCAGCTGATGCGCTTCCACTCGCCGCCCTCTTTCTTCATGGGGTATTTGAGGCGGCGTTCGCCGTTCGCGTGCTCGCGCACGGCCGCGCCCTTGGCGCAATGCGCGCCGAGGTTGAACGGGCTGTCCCAGCCGGGCTCCTGTCCGACCCACACGCCGTTATCGACTTCGGCGATCACGGTGCAACCGACCGAGCAATGCGTGCAGACGGACTTCGCGGTCGCGATCGCGCCCATCGCCGCCTGTTGCGCTTCGGCCTTCGTCACCATGCCGCCGGCGGCGCCGATGGCGGCCAGGCCTCCGATCGCGAGGCCCGAGCCCCGCAGGAAGGTCCGCCGGTCGACCGATGCCTCCGAAATGTTGGGCAGGATCGAAGTCCGCTGGGGGCGTCTCGCAACCCCGTTGGTCTTTTTCCTGAGCATCTTGTTCCTCCGTCAGGCGTTCCGGCCGCGGGCCGGTCCGCCGGGTTCGTCATGCCGATGGCCGCCGGGCGTCTCGCAACCGTTGGCCATTTGCTGGCGAGAGGCGTCCGTTAGAAACGGGCGCTTTCGTAATAGGCGCGCGTATGCGGGGTGTCCTGCATCCGCTCGCCCTTGTCGTCCGGGACCGCCGCTTCGGCCGTCCGCCCCGCCACTGTCGCCACCGCGGCTGCCGGAACCGATACCGATGCGAGCTTCAGAAAGTCCCGGCGATTGGTCTTCTCGCCGTCCGTTCTGCTGCTCATGCGTCTGCTCCTCCTCTTCGTTCGGCCCGTCCGCGCGACGGGCCGTCTTGGTTGCGGGCTAGCCCGCCGTCATTCGGAAAGCCTCCTTCTCGATCTCCATGAACGCCCGTCCCGCAGAACCGACAGGCGCGTAGAAGACCGAATTCCTGGCGCTTTCCAAATCCGTGAAGAAATGCCCCGCCCAGGGGGCGATGTGCCTGTTGAAGAACCGCCTGGTCGCCTCCAGCGAGGCCGGCTCGCCGAAGCGCCCCAGGATCATGCCCGCCATCATCTCCATCAGGCTGGCGATATGGTCCTCGGGCTCGTAGACGGCGAACGCGCGCTGCATGCCGAGTCCGGCCATGTCGTTGCGCAGCGCCGCCAGCGGCTTCTCGTTGAGGAAACCCGTGAGGTAGTAGCTGGCATAGGGGAGCAGTTCGCCCCGCCCCACGCCGATGAACAGGGCGGTGTATTCGCTTTCCGCCGCCTTTTCGGTCGTCGCGCCCGCCACCCGCGAAAGCGCATGGATGGCGCGGCCGAGTTCGCTGTCGTCGCCGGTCAGCGCAGCCGACCTGTCCAGGAGCGCGCGGTCCGGCGGCCGGGCCAGCAGCGCGGCCAGAAAATCGTAGAGGTCGGCCCGGAGCCGCTCCTCTTCCGCGATTTCCACGCCCTGCACCGCTTCCGCCGTCATCGCCTCTCCCATCGCGTCAGGCCGCCTGCCCTGGTTCGGCGTCGGCGAAGGCGAAACGCATCCGCGGCTTCGCCCGCGCAACCGGCATCTCTTCCGTCGCCGGGGCTGCGGTCAGCGCCGGAGGCGTCCCGGCTCCGGCTTCCACCGCCGGCTCCGCGACCTCCTCGGCTTGCGCTTCCGCTCCGGCGGCGGCGTCCTCGTCTTCCGCCGCCTCCCCGACGGCCTTTTCCGCCTTTTCCGCCGCCTCGGCCATTGCCTCCAGATGCTTCAGCATCCCCTTGCCGACCTGGTAGGCGCTCTGGAGGTTCTCCATGACCAGCGCCGCGTCGGTGTAGTCCTCGCCATAGTCCACGAGGTTGTCGAGATTGGCGAGCACCGGGTTGGACCGCCAGAGCTGGCGCAGCGCCCGCCTCCGCAGCCTTTGCGGCACCGCATCGGACATGAAGGCGGAAAAGTCGTCGCCCTGCTTCATGCTGTCGGGGTCGGGCAGATCCAGCTCGGCGAGCACTTCCTCGTCCGGGCGTTCTTCCAGCGCCTTTCGCTCCTCGGCGGCCACGGCCTCGCGCCCGGCCTCTTCCACGGCCTGCTCCTCCGCCGCCACGGCCGCCTTGCGCCGCGCCCAGAAGTCCGCCTGCGCGCTCAATGGACCGTCTCCGCACGCCGCGGCGCGCGATAGACATCCGACATCTGGCGAATGCGCGGATCGCCCTTGCCGTCCTCGGCGAGATCGACCCGCCGCCTGTCGCGCTGGCGCTTCACGAAGGGCTCCTCCTCGTGGTGGCGCTCGATGAAATCGCGCACCACCGCCACCAGCCCTTCCGGCATCGGCGTCTGTTCGACGATCTCCTCGCCGCTGTCCATGTAGTCCTGCGCCTCGTACGGGGATGTCGTGGCCAGCACGACTTCCAACTCATGGGGCGCATCCGCCTCGGTCGTCCGGCGCATGACCACATAGACCGCCGGCACGCGCGCCGCGAGGCCCGTCATGTAGGCTTCGACATCCGAGGCCCAGAATTCAAGCGGCACCGTGGCCGCGTGGTATTCGACGGTCTCGCCTTCGCGCCGGAGTTCGCGCCAGTCCGCCGGCCCCGCTCCGGGCAACACATCCGCCACTGTCCAGGTCCAGCGTACCCACCGGCTCGCCGCAGGGCTGCGGCGGAGCACAATTCCGAGCGGCAATGACAACGCGCTCGCCGGCATGTCGCCGATCTCCTCCGGAGAGACACCCCGCCGTTTCCGCGCAAGACGGTACGCTCCCCTGCGACAATCATGCACCCCTTTGGGCCTCGTGCCAACACAAAAAACCGGTTTTTCGAGCGCCATTGTTCCCGGCGTTTCGGGCGCTCTGGACAGGCGGTCCGAAGGGACCATACTTACCCGGTGCGCGGCGGGGGCGACGCCCCCCGGAATCCGCCGCCCGGCCCCCGAAGAAACTCGCTCTTCCCGGCCCGGCGCGGCGGCGGGAAGACAAGCCTGCAGCCGGTCCGCAGCGGCTTGTGCGGAGGACAGGGACATGGCCGGTACCTTGCTCGTGTGCGATTGCGCCGGCAGCCAGAAGATCGATTCGGACAGCATCGAGGCAGGCGCGGGCATCGCCTGCTCGCGCATCCACAGCGCGCTCTGCACGACCGAAGCCGGCGCCGCCGCGAAAGCCATGCAGGACGGCGGCGCCGTCATCGCCTGCCAGCAGGAATGGGCGCGCTTCGAGGAGATCGCCGAGGAGCTCGAGGCCCCCGTTCCGTTGCTGGTCGATATTCGCGACCGCGCCGGCTGGTCGGACGAGGCCGGGGACGCCGGGCCGAAGCAGGCGGCGCTGGTGGCCCAGGCGTTGCTCGCCGCGCCGCAGACCCGGACCGTGGATGTCGAGTCGGAGGGGCGCTGCCTCGTGATCGGCGGGGAGGCCGCGGCGCTGGCGGCGGCCGAGCGCCTGGCCGAGCCGATGTCGGTCACCGTGCTGCTGTCCGAGCCGCCCGACGACCTGCCGGTGGACCGCCGTTTCGAGGTCGTGGTCGGAACGCTGCGGACGGCGGCGGGCGCGCTTGGCGGCTTCAGGCTGCGGATCGACGGCCTCAGGCAGATGGAGCCCGGCGGGCGCGGCGCCTTCGCCTTCTCCGAGCCGCGCGACGGCGCCGAAACCGAGTGCGACTCGATCCTCGACATTTCGGGCGGAACGCCGCTGTTCCCCGCCCATGAGAAGCGCGAGGGCTATTTCCGCGCCGACCCCGGCGACCCGAACGCCGTCGCCGCCGCCGTGTTCGAAGCCGGGCAGACGGTGGGCACCTTCGAGAAGCCGCTCTATGTCCGGCTGGAGGAAAGCCTCTGCGCCCACTCGCGCGCCAGCCAGCGCGGCTGCAGCAAGTGCCTCGACATCTGCCCGACCGGGGCAATTTCGCCGGCAGGCGACCATGTGGCGGTCGATGCGATGGTCTGCGCCGGCTGCGGGGCCTGCTCGGCCGTGTGCCCGTCCGGGGCCATATCCTTCGATGCGCCGCCGGTGGCCTCGCTGTTCCGCCGCATGGAGGCGCTGTCCGCCGCCTACCGCAAGGCCGGAGGCGCGGCGCCGCGCCTGCTGGTCACGGACCGCAGCTTCGGCGCGGAGATGGTGGCGCTTTCGGCGCGTTTCGGGCGCGGCCTGCCGGCCGACGTCATCCCCTTCGAGGTCGAGGCTCTGGCGGGCTTCGGCCATGCCGAGATGCTGGCTGCGCTCGCCGGCGGCTTCGCGTCGGTGGATGTGCTGCTGCCGCCGCGCGCCGAGGACGAGGCGCCCCGCCACGAGCTTGCGCTCGCCGAAGCGATGGGCGGCGAAGGGCGTCTCCGCCTGCTGGAGGTCGGCGACCCCGATGCGCTCTCGGACACGCTCTACGGCCGGGAGGCGGCGGAGCCCGCTGCCGAGCCCGTGCTGGCGCTCGGCTCCCGCCGGCAGGTCGCGCGGCTGGCGGCCCAGGCGCTCAACCCGGCCGGCGCCATGCTGCCGCTGCCGGAGGGCGCGCCCTATGGCTCGGTACAGGTGGACACGGACGCCTGCACGCTCTGCCTCGCCTGCGCCTCGCTCTGTCCCTCCGGCGCGCTCGGCGACAATCCCGACCTGCCCCAGCTCCGCTTCCAGGAGGATGCCTGCCTGCAATGCGGACTCTGCGTGCAGGTCTGCCCGGAGGATGCGGTTGCGCTGGAGCCGCGCCTCGACCTCTCGGACGCCGCGCTGGAGCAGCGGGTTCTCAACGAGGAAGAGCCCTACGAGTGCATCGAGTGCGGCAAGCCCTTCGGGGTGAAATCCACCGTGGAGCGGATCGTCTCGCAACTGGCGGGCAAGCATTCCATGTTCACCGGTTCGGAGGCCTCGCGCCTGATCCGCATGTGCGACGACTGCCGCATCAACGCGCAATACCACTCCACCGACAACCCCTTCGCCATGGGCGAGCGGCCCCGCGTGCGCACGACCGAGGACTATCTCAGGGACCGCAGCAAGGATCACTGATATTTGGCTGCAAGCATATTGATTTTCCGGTTGCACGCCGCCAATATCCCCCGTCATGGAATTGAGTCTGGACACTGTACTTTCGGCAGCCACCCTCATCGGACTGGCAGCCCTGTTCTGGCGCATGACGCGGGACATGCGGGACATGTCCGAGCGCCACAGCCGCGACATGCGCGAGCTGGCCGGGCGCGTGTCCCGGCTAGAAGGACTGCTTGAGGGCTTGCTGCACCGGAACGCCGCACCGAAAGCGCCGGGCGAATAGTCCGTCCGTCCTTCCTCCCCCTGCAACGCCGGTCGTTGACGGCGGGCCGGAAAACCGCCGAGGACCAGCCGGAAAAGCCCTTGGCCGCAAACCGGGGATACGGATAGTCTTCGGTTCCGCCGCGCCGGCGGATCGGCTGCAAAGGGAGGACGCGATGAACACGGCTGTACAGACCCCGTTCACGGCTCCCGTGGTGGAGCGCCTGTCGGTCCGGGTGGTGGTCGACTCGCACTATGAACGCTTCCTGCCGCGCGCCGAGCACGGTCATGTCACCATCGAGCATGTGGGCCAGATCCCCGGCCGGCCGATGACGACGCTCGCCGGCGAATGGGGCCTCGCGCTCCACCTCGAATCGCGCGCGGGCGGCGCGAACGCGCAATACATGCTGGATTTCGGCTTCACGCCGGAGATCATCAACCGCAACACCTCGCTGCTGGACATCGACCCGGCGAAGCTGGACGGGCTGATCCTGAGCCACGGCCACCGCGACCATTATGGCGGGCTGGACGGTTTCGTGACCCAGCACCGCAAGGCGATGAAGGGCGACCTTTCGCTCTATGTCGGCGCGGAGGAGGCGTTCTCGGTGCGCTGGGTGCCGACCGGGCCGCCGCCGAAGCCCGGGGGCAAGCGCGAATATGTCTGCTGGGGCGCGCCCGACCGGACGAGCCTGGTGGCGCAGAACGTGGTTCCCGTCTGCTGCCCGCACCCGCATGCCCTGCCCGGCCCCTTCACCACGGGCTACATCACCCGCGACAC
>JAJEAZ010000385.1 GCA_022824105.1 Alphaproteobacteria bacterium | reverse complement strand
AACGCTCGCCTCAAAACCGACCGCAGACACGACCCGCGACCCAATCAGGCCAGCCGCAGCGCCCCAAACGCAACGCAAACCTAAAACCGCATCCAAAATCTCAGCCGCTATTCCTCAGAACCTCAATTCTGCAAGTGCCTCAGTAGGCAATGATCGAGCCGGGCGCCTGGTAATGGATGACAAAGCCGAGGTCGGGCTTGTCGTAGCCCATGCCGAGCGCGGTCGTGGCTACCAGCGCCTTGATTTCGTTCCGCAGCAGCAGACCTTCCAGATGCTCGCGATAGCCATTGCTGTCGGTGAACCTGTCGCCGGTCACGCCGCTGTAATACGGTTTGGCGGCTATTCCGTTCCGGTTCAGCCATGCGGCGACCTGGTCCGCGTCGCGCTTGGTCAGAGTGTAGATGATCCCGGTGCCGGGAAGCTCGTTCAGGTGCTCCGCCAGCCATGCGAGGCGAATGGCCTGACTCGGTACGCGCATCGCCTGCAGTTCGAGCGATTGCCTCATCAGCGGACCGCGCTGCACCTTGATATTGCCGAGTTGGGTCTGGACGTCCTCGATGACCCTGTCGTTCGCCGTCGCCGTCGTGCCGACGACGGGCAGATTCTCGGGCATAGACCGCAGGATATTGACCAGGCGCCGGTAGTCGGGACGGAAATCGTGCCCCCAGTCCGAGATGCAGTGGGCCTCATCGACGACCAGAAGGCCGATATTTCCGGCAATCGGCATCAGCACTTCGTTCGCGAACTCGTCATTTGCCAGGCGTTCCGGCGAGATCAGGAGGGCATCGGCTTCGCCCGCCCGAACGGTTCGCTGAAGCTCCGGCCAGTCGTCCCGGTTCGCGGAGTTGATCGTCAACGCGCGGATGCCGAGCCGTTCGGCCGCCTCGATCTGGTTGCGCATCAGAGCCAGCAAGGGCGATACGATAAGCGCCGGGCCCTGACCCCTGTTCCGGAGAATCCGGGTCGCCACGAAATACACGGCGCTCTTGCCCCAGCCGGTCCGTTCCACGACCAGCAGACGCTCCCGGCGGTTCGCCAGCGCGTCGATGGCTTCCCACTGGCCGGGGCGGAACGATGCCGTCGGATCGGCCAGCGCGGCGCGGAGCATGGCAAGCGCGGCGGTTTGGGTCGTCACCCCCATCGGGCCGTTTCGGCCGCCTCTGCGCGAACCTCCCGCCCCTCCCCTGCGGCTCCTCATTCCGTTACCGCCTCGCGGGGCCGGCCGGCGGGATGAATCTCATCGGCGACTCCTCAAACCAGCGGCTGCCGGCCGTCATTGTCGCCGAAGGCCTGTTCGCGGTAGAGGCCCAGCGCCCGCATGACCGGCAGGTCGGAGAGGCAGAACAGGCAGGCGTCGTCCGTGTCCGAGGCGTTGGCGTGTTCGTGCCAGGCCCAGGACGGCACGCAGAAGATGTCGCGCTCGGACCAGTCGAAGCGCCTGCCGTCAATGACCGAGTGGCCGCTTCCCTTCGCGCACTGGTAGAGGAAGCTGCCGGTGTGGCGGTGGGCCTGCGTGCGCTCGCCCGGCCGCAGCATTTGCATGCTGGCGCCCATGGTCTGCATCACCGGCCCGTTGGTCGCCGGGTTCACATATTCCATCAGCACGCCGTCATGGGGCGAGCCGTCGGTGCAGCCGGCGTAGTTGCGGAGCGCTTCGTAGGTCGGCAGCCACTCATATTTGAACAGGGGCGAATATCCCTTCGTCCAGGCGCCGCCGCCGGGCGTCAGCCCGGGATTGCCCCAGGCGCCGGTCACATCGTCCACCTCGTATGCCACGGCCTGGGCCAGATCGGGATGCACCTCGTAGAAATTCGCCTCCATGGCGTTGACGAACGGGATGTCCAGGCCGTCCTGCCAGATGCAGGGGCTGCCCCACGCCTCGACCCCGTGCTCGTGCCAGGTGCCGTTCGGGGTCAGCACGAAATCGTTCCTGCCGAGCGTCATCTTGTGCCCGTCCACGACCGTATAGGCGCCGTCGCCCTCCATGATGAAACGGATGGCGGAGGCCGAGTGTCGGTGCGCGCTGGCGGCCTCGCCCGGGTTCATCACCTGCAGCCCGGCATAGATCCAGCCGACCGCCGCCGCCACATCGGTGCGGCCGGGATTGTTGAGATAGACGACCCGGCGGCCGGCCTCTTCGGGCGTCACCAGGTCCAGGGACCGCAACACGTGGTCGCGAAGGTCGCGGTAACGCCAGACGACAGGGACGGAATGCGAGACGGGCTCCCAGGGCTCGATCCTGTTGGCGACCGTCCACAAGGCGCCGGCGTCGAGACCGTCCAGTTCGTCGTAATAGGCCAGCCGTTCCGGCGTATCCGCGACATTCGCCCTGCCGGGAACGTCTTCCCTGTAATTCTCGTGTTTTCTGGCCATATGCCACGCCTCCCGGCGATGACCGGCTTTCGGCCCGCCTTACTCCGCCGCGGCCTTGCGCGCTTCTTCCCTGGCGATTTCGGCGGCGATGGCTTCCGCGGCGGTGCCGACGAAGAGCTCCCGGTTCTCGTGGCTGTAGTCGTAGGACTCGCGCCTGAGCGCATTCGAGCCGTGGAAATGCGGCATCACATAGCGCTGCACCAGCTCGAAATGGCGCTTGGTCTCGGGGAAGTCGGCCCAGTTGTGCGCAAGCTCCAGGAAGGCGCCGAAGCCGCCCGAGCCCTCCTGCAGGAGCTCGATATGCTCGATCATGTCGTCCGGCGTGCCGATGACCGCCATCCGGTTCTCCGTCAGATAGGCGATCGGGTCGTCGATCTCCGGCGGCACGATCGGGAAGGTCGCGATCTCGCGGAAATATCTGGCCCAGAGCTCCAGGCCGAATTCGACATTCCGGTATGCCTGCTCGCGCGTCTCGGCGATATGGGCCAGGGTGACGATGCGCCAGTTCCCGCGGTCCACCGCCTTGCCGTTCTCGGCCGCCGCCCGCTCGCAGAGTTTCCAGTTGTTCGCGTGCGCCTCCAGCGCCTCGGACGAGGTGCCGCCGATGGAGAGCATGCCGAGGCCGTGCCGGCCCGCCGCCAGCCCGCCCGCCGGAGAGCGCGCGCAGGCCACGGCCATCTCCATATGCGGCCAGCTGTAGTTCGGCATCTGGAGCTGCGCCTCGCGAAGTTCGAACCAGTCCGTTTTCATCGAGACGCGCTCGCCCCGGAGCAGCGCCATCAGCGCGTCGAGGGCCTCGTTCATCATGCGGCGCTGCTCGCGCGGGTCGATCCCCATGCGGAAAGCGTCGCCCGCGAGCGCGCCCGGCCCGACGCCGAACATGGCGCGCCCCTTCGTCATGTGGTCGAGCTGCACCATCCGGTCCGCAAGCGCGAAGGGATGGTGGTAGGGCAGCGAGACGACACCCGTGCCGAGACGGATGTGCCGGGTCCGCTCGGCGGCGGCGGCGATGAACATCTCCGGGCAGGCGATGATCTCAAAGCCGCCGGAATGGTGCTCGCCGACCCAGACCTCGTCGTAGTTGAGCCGGTCCAGATGCTCGATCAGCTCCATGTCCCGGTCGAGGCAGGCGGTCGGGTTCTCGTTCACCGGGTGGAAGGGGGCGAGGAAGATGCCGAAGCGGAGCGGGGCTGGCATGGAGATCGGGGTCCTTGCTGGCAGGTCGCGGCGCATAATGCGCTTCAAGCCCGGATTAGGAAAGTCGCGCGCTCATGGCGTCGCAGGGGCCCGCCAGGGCCGGAGCGCAGGGATGGCGAGCAGCGCGAGCGCCATGCAGGCAAGACCTTCGGCGGCCATGATCCCGACGGCCGTCTGGGCGCCCAGATGCTCCGCCATGAAGCCGACATGCAGCGTGCCGACCGGCCCGCCCGCGCCGATGGCGACGGTCATCACTCCCATGACGCGCGCGCGGATCGCCGGCGCGGCGCTGTGAAGGATCAGCGTGCCCTGCATGGCCGAGAAGCCCGCAAAGCCGATGCCGCTCGCCAGCAATACGGCCATGGCCTCGGGATAGCCGGGGGTGAAGGAAAAGCCGATGACGCATGCAAGGAACGCCGCACCTGAAACGACATAGAGACGCAGGAAATGGCGCGGCCGGACGAGCGCGGCGATAACCAGCGCCGTAGCCAGGGCCGTCGCCGCTTCCGCGGACATCAGCGAGCCGGTCGCGAGCGCGTCGAGTTCAAGCTCGTCCTTGCCGATAACCGGGATCATGTTGAGGTAAGGGAAGCCGAAGACATTCATCATCACGGTCAACAGGACCGTGCCCAGAACCACCGGCGCATGCGGCAGATAGGCGAAGGCATCGCGGACATCGACGAAGATGCCCCTGCCGGCGGGCGGCGCCGCCGGCCTCCGGTAGGATGTGAAAAGCAGCAGCAATGCGCTGCCGCCGAAACAGGCCACGCTGGCCAGATAAGCGCCCGATATGCCGATGGTGAGCATCAGAGCGCCGCCGGCGAGCGGCCCCAGCATCCGGGTAAGGTTGGTGGTCGCGCTGTCCAGGGCCATGGCGGTGCCGAAGCGCGCCGGTCCGGCGAGCTCCCCGAGCATGGTACGCCTGACCGGGAAGTCGAGCGCCCAGATCACCCCGCTGCAAAAGACCCCGGCCGCGACGTGATAGACGGTCAGCCAGCCGAGGAAGGCAAGAACGGCCAGCAGCCCCATGATCGCGGTCATGGCAGTGAAAGCGGCGAGCAGGATTACCCGGCGGTCGCCTCGTTCCGAGATTGCGCCCGCGAAGGCGCCCAGCAGGAACATCGGCGTCTGGCGGAGAAACAGCACCAGCGCGACCGCCATCGGCGAGCCCGTTTCCTCGACGATGAACCAGCCCACGGCCAGCACTTCCAGCCAGCGTACGGCCCCCGCCAGCGCTCCCGCCGCCCAGGCGCGCCGGAAGCGTTTTCGGGACAGCAGGCGCAGCGGCGCGGCGGCTACGAACCGGCGGGGCATGCCGGCGCTCTCAAGCTCCGCCGCCCGGGCTTATCGGCAAAAGGCCCGGCGCTCGGCCGGGCCTTTCGGATGGGTTGGTGGAGCCAAGGGGATTTGAACCCCTGACCTCTTGAATGCCATTCAAGCGCTCTCCCAGCTGAGCTATGGCCCCCCAAGGCGTTCGCGCGCCGTGCAAGCCTGCGGCCGGCAGGCCGGCTGCCCGCAATATAGTCCCGGCCGCCGGCCGGCGGCAAGCCCGCGCCGGCTGTTCAGCCGTCGTCTTGCCCGTCCTTCTTGGCCCCGGTGGAAACGACATCGCCGAGATCGTCGTCATCGTCGTCCAGGTCGTCCACGGCTTCGTCGTCCTCGTCCTCGTCGTCGAGCGCGATATCGTCCGCGTCCTCTTCCTTCGGCACGGGCTTCTTCGGCGCGGCGCGCGGGGCGGGCGGTTTGACGCGGCGGGGTTTCAGGAAATTCGCCTGCGGGTGCTGCGCCCCGCATTCCGGGCAGATCGCAGGGTCTCGTCCGAGGTCGTAGAACTTGGCGTTGCATGAGGGACAGATACGCTTGCTGCCGAGAGTCGCACGGGCCACGGGCAGTCTCCGGAAAGTGAACAAAGCGAAAGCGGCGAGCGTTTGCCAGAAGGCCGGCGGAGTGTCAAAACGAATTCGACGCAACCGGGAAACAAATCTGGAGGACGGATCGGTGACCGGGACTGGCGGCGCGGTTTCACATCCCTGCTCCGCCCTTGAAGGAGAGGTGAGTGCGCCGGGCGACAAGTCGGTTTCGCACCGGGCGTTGATGCTCGCAGGCGTCGCGGTCGGCGAGACGAAGATCGACGGGCTGCTCGAAGGCGAGGACGTGCTGGCGACCGCCGCCGCCCTGCGCGGGCTCGGCGTGGAGGTGGAACGCACGGGGCCCGGCCGCTGGCAGGTGCATGGCCGTGGAGTCGGCGGACTGGTGGAGCCCGAAGACGTGCTCGACATGGGCAATTCCGGCACCGCGGCGCGCCTCCTGCTCGGCCTGCTGGCGACGCACAGGCTGACCGCGACCCTGACCGGAGACGCCTCGCTCAGGTCCCGTCCCATGCGGCGGGTAAGCGAACCGCTGTCGAGGTTCGGCGCCGCCTTCCACGGCCGGGCCGACGGCAGGCTGCCGCTCACGGTCGTCGGCGCGGGTGCGCCGGTGCCGGTGCGCTACGAGCTGCCCGTCGCCTCGGCGCAGGTCAAATCCGCGGTGCTGCTGGCCGGCCTCAACACGCCGGGCGAGACGGTGGTCGTGGAGCCTTCGCCCACCCGCGACCATACCGAGCGGATGCTGCGGCATTTCGGTGCATGCGTGCAGCGGGAGGAGGGCGGCGTCGTGCGGGTCGCCGGCGAGCCGGAGCTCGTTGCGCGCGCCATCTCGGTGCCGGGAGATATTTCGTCGGCGGCCTTCCCGCTCGCAGCCGCCGCCATCCTGCCCGGCTCCCGCGTGACCGTGACCGGTGTTGGCCTCAATCCGGGCCGCATCGGGCTGGTCGAGACGCTCCGCGAAATGGGCGCCGGCATCGCCGTCGCCAATGAGCGTGTCGAGGGCGGCGAACCGGTCGGCGACATTACGGTGGCCTGGCGCCCGCTCTCGGCCGTCGATGTGCCGCCGGAGCGCGTCCCGAGCATGATCGACGAGTTCCCCGTCCTCGCGGTCGCCGCCGCGTTTGCCGGGGGAACGACCCGCATGTCCGGTCTCGCCGAATTGCGCGTCAAGGAAAGCGACCGTCTTGGCGCGATGGCGGCCGGGCTTGCGGCCTGCGGCGTCGCGGTGCGGGAGAGCGCCGACACGCTGGAAGTCGAGGGCGGTCGGCCGCAGGGCGGCGTCGGGATAGCAAGCCGGCTGGACCACCGCATCGCCATGGCGTTCCTGGTGCTGGGCATGGGAGCGCGCGAGGCTGTGCGGATTGACGACATCGCGCCGGTGGCGACCTCCTTCCCCGGCTTCGTCGGGTTGATGAACGGCCTCGGCGCGGCGATCGAGGCGTGATCGTCGCCATCGACGGGCCGGCTGCGGCCGGCAAGGGAACCCTGGCCCGCCGTCTGGCGGCGGCGCTCGGCTATGTCTATCTCGATACGGGCGCGCTCTACCGCGCCGTTGCGAAATCGGTGCTGGACGCAGGCGGCGACCCGGACGATGCCGGGGAGGCCGCGGCGCATGCGCAGGCGTTGGATCCTGCTGCGCTGCAAGCCCCCGGCCTGCGCAGCGAGGAGGTTGGCGATGCGGCCTCCCGCGTGGCGGCCCTGCCGGCGGTGAGAAGCGCCCTGCTCGCCTTCCAGAGGCGGGTGGCCGAGACGCCCCCGGGGGCCGTGCTGGACGGACGCGACACCGGTACCGTCATCTGCCCGGAGGCGGAACTGAAGCTGTTCGTGACCGCCGGTTTGGAAGAGCGGGCGCGCCGCCGGCTGCAAGAGTTGCGGTCCCGGGGGGAAACGCATATGTTGCCGCAGGTTCTGGCCGAAGTTGCCGAGCGCGACTCGAGAGACCGCGCCCGGCAGGCTGCGCCATTGCGGCCGGCGGAAGACGCCGTTGAGATCGACACGACGGGCATGACCCCGGATGCGGTTTTTCAACGGGCTTTTCTGTTGGCGAATGAGCGTCTCGCGGAATTGGAACGCGGGTCGGGCCCGGGCGGACAATAAGGAAGGAATTGGCCTGCCTTGCGGCGATGATTGCAAGCGGCGGGCCGGTTTGCAGTTGGAAAGGAACGCGGCAGCCGAATGGCTACTTCTCTTGCCGAAACCGGCGCGGCAGGCGCCGAAAAGGAAAACTTCGCAGCCCTGCTGGAAGAGTCGCTGGAAGCGACGAAGGGCTTCGAAGGAACGGTCGTCAAAGGCAGGGTCATCGCGGTCGAGAACGACATGGCGCTGATCGATGTCGGGCTCAAGGCGGAAGGGCGCGTGCCCCTCAAGGAATTCGCGACGCCCGGCCGGCCGGCGGAAATCGCGACCGGCGACGAGGTCGAGATCTATGTGGAGCGCCTCGAGGACAAGAACGGCGAGGCGGTGCTCAGCCGCGACAAGGCCAAGCGCGAGGAAGCCTGGAGCCATCTGGAAAGCGCGTTCAAGGACAGCGACAAGGTCTCCGGCGTCATCTTCGGCAAGGTGAAGGGCGGGTTCACCGTCGATCTTTCCGGCGCGGTCGCCTTCCTGCCCGGCAGCCAGGTCGATATTCGCCCGGTGCGCGACATCGGGCCGCTGATGGGCGCGCCGCAACCCTTCCTGATCCTCAAGATGGACCGTTCGCGCGGCAATATCGTCGTGTCGCGGCGCGCCGTGCTGGAGGAGAGCCGGGCCGAGGCGCGCAACGAGCTCATCGCCAATCTGCGCGAAGGCCAGGTGCTGAACGGCGTCGTCAAGAACATCACCGATTACGGCGCCTTCATCGACCTCGGCGGCGTGGACGGATTGCTCCATGTCACCGACATCGCCTGGCACCGCATCAACCATCCGAGCGAGGCCCTCAATATCGGCCAGACGGTCGAGGTCCAGGTCATCCGCTTCAACCTCGAAACCCAGCGCATTTCGCTCGGCATGAAGCAGTTGCAGGTGGATCCGTGGGAGGGCGTGGCGCTCAAATATCCGGTGGGCGCGAACTATCGCGGGCGCGTTACCAACATCACGGACTATGGCGCGTTCGTGGAGCTGGAGCCGGGCGTTGAAGGGCTCGTCCATGTCTCGGAGATGAGCTGGACCAAGAAGAACGTCCATCCCGGCAAGATCGTTTCCACCAGCCAGGAAGTGGATGTCCGCATCCTCGACCTCGACCTGGAGAAGCGGCGCATCAGCCTCGGCATCAAGCAGACCCAGGCCAATCCCTGGGACAGCTTCCTGGAGCAGTTCCCGCTCGGCAGCACGGTCGAAGGCGAGGTCAAGAACATCACCGAGTTCGGCCTGTTCGTCGGCCTGCCGGGAGATATCGACGGCATGGTCCATCTCTCCGACCTCGCCTGGGGCCGGCAGGGCGATGACGCCGTGCAGGATTTCTCGCGGGGCGACACGGTCCAGGCGAAGGTGCTGGACGTGGATGTCGAAAAGGAGCGCATCAGCCTCGGCATCAAGCAGCTCTCCGAGGATCCGTTCGAAAGCGCAACGCGGGGCGGGGCCCGAGGCGGCGGCGTCCGGCGCGGCTCGGTCCTGACGGTGACCGTGGCGGCCGTGCTGGAGAACGCCCTCGAGGTGTCGCTGCCGGGCGATCTGACAGGCATCATCCGGCGCGGCGAGCTCGGACGGGAGCGTTCCGAGCAGCGTCTGGACCGGTTCGCCGTCGGGGAGCGCCTCGACGCCAAGATCACCCAGGTGGACAAGGCCGGGCGGCGCATACAGCTCTCGATCAAGGCCCTGGAGATCGACGAAGAACGCTCGGCGATGGAACAGTTCGGCTCGTCCGACAG